>DAINRN010000748.1:0-1502 GCA_036741815.1 Acidobacteriota bacterium | reverse complement strand
TGATCGCCGTACCCCGTATCGACGCCGGCTGCGCATCCCGGAGCGCGATCAGTGTCTCGTTGGAGACACATTCGACGAAACCCGCACCCAGCGTATTAGTCGAGATGCGGAACGTGCGGACATCGTTCTCGAAGGCCACGCGCTCCAGGTCACGTTCGAGGAGCGACGTCAGCTGCCCGAGGGCCACCCCGAGCGGCGTCCGCGGCTGAAGGGTCAGGGCCAGGCGCACCGCGTAGCGGTCGTGCCAGCGCGACGATGACGCCGCCGCCTCCAGCAGCGCCCGGGGTGCCGCGTCCTGGCGGACCGCGGTGACCAGGTCTTCTTCCCGAAGCCTGGGGTTGATCAGGCAGGCGTACGCGATCTTGGCGTCGGCCTCGGACAACAGCCGGACGAGGACGGGCGTGGTCGCGATCTTGGCCAGGGTGATCTTCTCTCCCAGCCTCATGTCGGGGATCAGCTCCTGGAGTATGGCCTCCGCGCGGCCGCGGACGCCCTTGGGCAGGCGCGGGCTGGCCGCCACGTCGGCCAGATCCCGCCAGAACAGCGCGGGGAGCAGCCGCAGCGCGAGCACGCGCGGCGTCCGCGGGTTGAGCGCCACCCCGCCCAGCAGCCGCGGGCGCTCCGCAAACGGCGGGGTGGCGGCCAGGAGCTCCAGGAAGCGGACGGGCACGGCGCGGCGCAGCACGCCCAGGATCACCACGTCGTCCAGGTACGGGCGCGCCAGGATCTCGCGCAGGCGGGGCGCGCTCGAGCCGGCCTGCATGAGCTCGGCGAAGAGCGCGTCCACGCCCGCCTCGTCAGAGGCCAAAGTAGCCCCGGATGCGGTCCAGGATCCGCTCCTTCAGCTCGCCCCGCGTGGCGGTGGGCTGGAAGCGCGCCGTGAGGTCTCCCTCGGCCTGGTTCAGGGCCGCGCGCCTCTCCGAGAGGATGGTGGAGATGTCCACGGCGATGGCGGGGTTGCCGACGATGACGTCGTGGAAGCCGGTCTTGTCGAGGGTGAAGAGGTCCACGTCGGTGGCGGCCACCACGCTGGCCGCGCGCTTCTCGCCGGTGAGCAGCGCCATCTCGCCGAAGAACTGCCCTTCCATGAGGCGGGCCAGGGTGCGGCGCGCTCCGCCCATGTCCTTGGAGACCTCCACCTCGCCGCGGTCCACCACGAAGAAGCTGTCCCCCGCGGCGCCCTCCTCGATGATGCGCTCCCCCGCCGCGTAGTGGAGCGGCCGGCAGCGCGCGGCCACCGTGCGCAGCTCCTCCTCGCTCAGGGGACGGAAGAGGTCGATCTCCCGCAGCGCGCGCTCCAGCCGCGTGGCGGGGGCCTCCTTGTGGGACTCGGGCGCCTCCACGTGGTGCAGGAAGACGTTGCGGGCCGGGAACGGGATCTCGATGCCGTGCCGCTTGAAGTGGTACCAGACGAGGCGGTGGATCTCGCCCTCGATGCGCCGGAACTCCTCGTACCCGGTGAAGAAGTAGCGGACCTCGTACTGGATCGTGAAGTCGTGATA
>DAINRN010000747.1:0-1513 GCA_036741815.1 Acidobacteriota bacterium | reverse complement strand
GCACGCCGCCAGCGTTGATTCTGAGCCAGGATCAAACTCTCCAGTTAAAACCTGACCATCGCCGAGCGGCCTTGCGGACGCTGCGACGAGGCCGTGAACTGAAGATACGACTTTAGTCCTTGGGCTGAACCTCGCTTCGGATTCGTTTGCGCGCTACCTAGTTTTCAAAGAGCCACCCCTGTTTCAGGGGACTCGACCAGAATATCGAACATGGCCTCGAACGTCAAGGCTTTTTCGATACTTTCTCTCGCCTGACCGGCGTCTCTGGGTGGGTTACGACGAAGTGACCGACACCCTCTAACGCGTCCGGAGCCGATGAATATACGGCCGTCTGGCCCGCGTGTCAAGCCCCGGGCGGTTCCCCGGGCGGTTCCTCGCCGGCCGCCTCCACGCGCACGAACCGGGCAGGCCCGACGGAGAGGACGAAGGAGGCGCCCGCCTCCAGCGGGACATCGTCTCCCGCGGCCACGGGCGTCCCGTCCCGCCGCACCGCGCCCTGCCGCAGCAGCCGCACGGCCTCGCTCTTCGAGCGGGTGAGGCCGGCTCGCGTCAGGAGCTCGTGGGGCTTGTAGCGGCCGGGGGCGAGGGCCACCACCCTCACCTCGGAGGGGGCCTGGCCCTGGCGGTGGACCCTGCTCCACTCCGCCTCCGCGGCGGCCCCCGTGCCGGACCCGTGGAACTCGTCCACGATCCGCCGCCCCAGCGCCATCTTGGAGGCCATGGGCTCGGCCCTGGCCCGCTCGGCCTCGACCTGCGCTTGGGCCAGATCGGTGAGCAGCTCGTAGTAGCGCCACATGAGGGCGTCCGAGATGGAGAGGATCTTGGCGAACATGGCGGCGGGGGGCTCGGTCACGCCCACGTAGTTGCCGAGGCTCTTCGACATCTTCTCCACGCCGTCCGTGCCCTCCAGCAGCGGCGTGGTCATCACCACCTGCGGCTCGAGGCCGTAGGCGGGCATGATGTCGCGGCCCACGTTCAGGTTGAAGAGCTGGTCCGTCCCCCCCAGCTCCACGTCGGCCTTTAGGGCGACCGAGTCGTAGGCCTGGGCCAGCGGATAGAGGAACTCGTGCACGGAGATGCTCTCGCCGGCCTTGTAGCGCTCCTTGAAGTCGCGCCGCTCCAGCATGCGCGCCACGTTGTAGGTGGCGGCCAGCCGGACGAACTCGTCCGCGCGGAGCGCGCCCAGCCACTCGCTGTTGAAGCGGACCTCGGTCTTCCCGGGGTCGAGCACATTGAAGGCCTGCGTCTTGTAGGTCTCGGCGTTGCGCTCGATCTCCTCCCGCGAGAGGGGAGGCCGGGTCTTCGACTTGCCCGTGGGGTCCCCGATCATGCCCGTGAAGTCCCCGATGACGAAGACCACGCGGTGACCGAGGTCCTGGAAGTGCTTCATCTTCCGCATGAGCACCGTGTGGCCCAGGTGGATGTCGGGCGCGGTGGGATCGAAGCCGACCTTGACCGTGAGCGGAACGCCGCGCGCGAGCTTCTCCTGGAGCGCGGGCCGCGTCACCACGTC
>DAINRN010000746.1:0-1519 GCA_036741815.1 Acidobacteriota bacterium | reverse complement strand
CCTCGATCTCCGCCCGCGAATAATCCTTGAGAGACAGCAGGTGCTTCTGCTTCATCCCTTCACAGCTCCCGGAGCGCGTCGACGAGGTCGGGGTGTCCGACCTCCTCGAGCTCGTAGCGCACGCGCAGCGCCGGCTTCCGGATCTGGACGATGCGGCGCAGGTCCACCGGCGTGGCCACCAGCACGACCTCGGCCGGCGTGGCCTCGATGGTGGCCTCGAGGTCGCGGATCTGCTGGTCGCCGTAGCCCATGGCGGGCAGAAGGGGGCCGATGCCCGGATAGGCCGCGAACGTGTCGCGGATGCTGCCGACCGCGTACGGCCGCGGGTCCACGACCTCCGCGGCCCCGTGCCTCCGCGCCGCGAGGACGCCCGCCCCGTAGCCCATGCCGCCGTGCGTCAGGGTTGGCCCGTCCTCGATGGCCAGCACCCGCTTGCCCGCGATGATCGCCGGGTCGTCCACGGAGATCGGGGACGCGGCGTCCACCACCAGGGCCCGGGGGTTGAGCGCGCGGATCGAGCGCTTCACGGCTTCCACGCCCTCCGGCGCGGCGGTGTCCACCTTGTTGACCACCACCACGTGGGCGCGGCGCAGGTTGGTCTCTCCGGGATGGTACGAGACCTCGTGCCCGGGCCGGTGCGGGTCCGCCACCACGATCTCCAGCCGCGGGCGGAAGAACGGCAGGTCGTTGTTGCCGCCGTCCCAGACGATGACCTCCGCCTCCTTCTCGGCCTCGGCCAGGATCGCCCCGTAGTCCACGCCGGCGTAGACCACGCAGCCCGCCGCGATGTGGGGCTCGTACTCCTCCCGCTCCTCGATGGTGCAGCGGTGCCGGTCCAGGTCGTCCATCACCGCGAAGCGCTGGACGCGCTGCCGCGCGATGTCGCCGTAGGGCATGGGGTGGCGCACCGCCACCACCTTCCGGCCCTTGTCGCGCAGGATGCGGACCACCCGCCGCGTGGTCTGGCTCTTGCCGCTGCCCGTGCGCACCGCGCACACCGACACCACCGGGACGCGGGATTCGAGCATGCTGGCATCGGGCCCGATGAGCCGGAAATCCGGTCCCGCGGCCAGGACCTGCGACGCGATGTGCATCACGGTCTCGTGGGAGAGGTCGCTGTAGGCGAGGACGACCTCGTGGGGCCGCAGCTCGTCGATGAGGCGGCCAAGGTCCGCCTCGGGATGGATGGGGATGCCCTCCGGGTACCGCGGCCCCGCCAGCTCGGGCGGGTAGCGGCGGCCCTCGATGTTCGGGATCTGGGCGGCGGTGAAGGCCACCACCTGGGAGCCCGGATCGTCACGGAACACCACGTTGAAGTTGTGGAAGTCGCGTCCCGCGGCTCCCATGATGATGACCCGGGTGACCAATGACCCTCCGGAGGACCGGGCGCCATAATACCGCAGGATGCGGATCGTGGCGGTGATCCTGGCCGCGGGGTCCGGACGCCGGATGGGCGGACCGAAGGCGCGGCTGCGCATCGGGGGCGAGACCTTCCTGGCGCGCGCCGCCCGCCTCCTCG
>DAINRN010000745.1:0-1530 GCA_036741815.1 Acidobacteriota bacterium | reverse complement strand
GATCGTGCCCTCGCGCTGCGTGCCGCGCAGCCCGCCTTCCGATTCCGCCTGCCGCTGGGCTGCCGCCGGCACGCTCCATCCCAGGGCAGCGAGCGGCGACAGGGCCAGCGCGCCGAGACCGAATCCCGCGAAGAAGGAGACGGCGCGCGGGGCGCCCCTCACTCCTGGAGCACCGACACCACCCCGGGCGACACCATCCCGGCCAGCTCCGCCGCGTCCCAGTTGGTCAGCCGGATGCAGCCGTGCGACTCGGTCTTCCCGACCAGGGCCGGCTCGGGCGTGCCGTGGATGCCGTAGTGCTCCTTGGAGAGGTCGATCCACACGACGCCCACGGGGTTGTTGGGGCCGGGCGCGATCTTGGCCTTGGAATGCGTGGCCTTGGCGTCCCAGAAGAGGTCCGGGTTGTAGTTGAAGGGCGGGTTCTGCTGCACGCCAGTGACCTTCCAGGTCCCCAGCGGCAGCGGGTCGTGCTCGCTGCCCATGGTGGCGGGGTAGCGGGCGAGCACCTTGTCCTGGGCGTCCTTGGCGCTCACCGACCCGTCCGAGCGGTCCACCACGATCCTGGCCGCCTTGCCCGTCATCTCGCTGCGCACGTTGGGCACGCGGATCGTCTCCCCGGCGCGGTCCAGCCGCTTGCCCGGGTTCAGGCTCTTGAGCAGGGCCGGGCTCGCGTGGAACCTCTCGCCCAGCTTCTCCGCGGGCGAGGAGTAGCCCAGGGATCCGAGCTTCGACTTGGCCATCATGTCCTGCGGGACCTTCACGAAGGGCCCGTTCACGTCCTCGGCGGTCAGCGTGTAGTCGATGAGCGTCGGCGCGTTGTCCGTGCGGAGCGCGTGCAAGCCGGCCTGGGCCACGGCCGCCCCGCCCACGCGGTCCTTCTCGTAGGCCGCCATGGCCCGGCTCGTGTTCGAGCCCGCGTTGCCGTCGATCTCGCCCACGGAGAAGCCGGCGCGGTCGAGCAGCACCTGCGTGCGCAGGTCCTTCTCCCCGGCGGGAACGGCCAGGGGCGCGGACCTTTGCGCGGGCGCGGGAGCGGACGGCGTCTGGGATTGCGAGTGCGCGGCGGCGGCGGCGAGGACGAGCGCGGCCGCCACGGGGACGAGCGGAGTTCGAACAGGCATGCGGGCCTCCTCTTTTGGTTCCACACCTGGAGGTGCAAGAGCGGTGCCAGCAAATGGAGAGGGCGCGAGGTGTCGCGCTGGAGCGCGGGCGTTCACTTCCAGGCAACCCGCCCCGCGCGAAGGCGCGTACCCGAGCGCCCGGCGAGCGTTAGTGGTGGCCCGACCGCGTCTCGCCCGCCTCGATGCGCACGGGGAGGCGGTTCTGCTTCGGCGGCAGCGGGCACGTCGCGTACGGCGTGAACGCGCAAGGCGGGCTGTAGGCCTTGTTGAAATCGAGCGCGACCACGCCGTCCTTCGGCATCGGCGTGTAGAGGAAGCGGCCGGCGGGATACGTCTCCTTCCCCGCGGTCTGGTCCCGGAAGATGAAGAACAGCTCTTCCGCCCCGGGCTCCTCGAGCACGGGGTCCAG
>DAINRN010000744.1:0-1531 GCA_036741815.1 Acidobacteriota bacterium | reverse complement strand
CCACGGCGGCATCCGTGGTCGTGAGATGCAGGAAGATCTCCTCCAGGCTCATGCCGACCTGCTGGAGCGCGAGGAGGTCGAGGCCCTTCTGCACGACCGCCCGCGCCAGCTCCGCGCGCACGTCGGACCCAGCCGCCGCCTCCACCTCGATGACGGTCACCCCGCCGGCCGGGGGGTGCGGGCGCACGGCCGTGACCCCGGGCACCGCCCGCAGGCCCTCGGCCGCCGCCGGCCCGTCTCCCCGCACCTCCAGGCGCAGGGTGCCCGCTCCGCGCAGGCGGTGGGTCAGGTTGTCGGGCGTGTCCTCCGCCACCACCTTTCCCTTGTTGATGATCACCACGCGGCCGCAGGTCATCGACACCTCGGGCAGGATGTGGGTGGAGAGGATGATGGTGTGCTCGCCGCCCAGCCCCTTGATGAGTTCGCGGGTCTCGATGATCTGCTTGGGGTCGAGGCCCGAGGTGGGCTCGTCGAGGATGAGGACCTCGGGGTCGTGGAGGATGGCCTGGGCCAGCCCCACGCGCTGTCGATAGCCCTTGGAGAGGCGGCCGATGAGGGTCTTGCGCACGTCCCCCACGCGGCACTTCTCCATGGCCGCGTCCACGCGGGCGCGGCGGTCCGCCTTGGCGACGCCCTTGATCTTGGCGCAGAAGTCCAGGAACGTGGCCACGTCCATGTCCTGGTACAACGGCGGCGTCTCCGGGATGTACCCGACGCGCCGCTTCACCTCCAGCGGCTCCTCGAAGACGTCGTGCCCCGCCACCCGCGCGGTCCCCTCCGTGGGCGGCAGGTAGCAGGTCAGGATGCGCATGGTGGTCGTCTTCCCCGCCCCGTTGGGGCCGAGGAAGCCCAGGATCTCGCCCTTCTTCACCACAAAGGAGATGCCGTCCACGGCCGTCGTCCGACCGTACCGCTTGGTCAGGTTGTCCACCTCGATCACTTGAGACGCTCCGTTTCCCTAGAGGATCCCTGCCCGCCGGGGGAGCGCGACGTGGCGTCGCTTCCCTGGAAGCCGCACAGCCAAAGGCATTTGGCCGCGAGGCAAGGAATCAGTATCATAGCGGCGGCTGTTTTGAGCTGTCAATGCCGGTGTCGCTAGGTCCGGCGCTGAAGCGCCTCGCGGACGAGGTCTTGGAGGCCAAGGACCTCTCGGCGGTGGGCGCGGTCCTCACGCGCAGCCTTCCGGCCGCCCTCGGCGCGCCCGAGGCCACACTGCTGCTGTGGAACCGCCGACTGGACAGCTTCGAAGCCCTCTCTCCTGGTGAGACGCGGCCGAGGGCCCTGCGGTCGGGATCGGACGGCGTCCCGGCCCCCGCCGCGCGCTACCTGCTCTCCGACGGAGACATCCTGGAGACGCAGAGTGGCGACGGGGGCGGGGTCCTCGTCCCCCTGATGGCCCGCAGCGGCCTGGTGGGCATGCTCGTCCTCGGGTCGCCCGCCGGCGGCAGGCTCCCCTTCCGCCGCAGCGACGCGCCCCTCGTCTCGACACTGGCCTCGCGCGCCGCCCTCGCCATCCAGAATCACCTCTACC
>DAINRN010000743.1:0-1534 GCA_036741815.1 Acidobacteriota bacterium | reverse complement strand
CTCCGGGCCGACGGCGTCCACGAGGGCGTAGTCGCGCCGGAAGCGCGGGTCGCGGGGCAAGACCTCTTGCAGGCCGGCGTGGGGCAGGTTGCCCTCCACCAGGATGAAGTCGGGCCGCGCCGCGAGCAGCACATCCACGAAGCGGCGCGCGCGCTCCTCCCGCCCGCGGGCCAGGGCGTCGCCCAAGGATTCGCCGTCCAGGAGCGCGGCGGCGGCGTCCCGGAGCTTGCTGTCGATGCGGTACACCTCGGCCACGTCGCGGCTCACCAGGCCGACCGTATCGAGGAAGCGAACGTCCCGGCCGCGGAGCAGCTGGAGGTACGGCGCCTTCCCCATCTGGCCGTAGGCGACCAGGCGGCCCTCGGGCACGTGCTCGAGGATCCAGAACGACACGTCCACGTCCCACGCCCAGCCGCCGCGGGCCGCGTACGGATCGCTCCAGCGCGCGAGGGCGGTCTCCGGCAGGCAGCGCGCCGCGGGGTCCGCCCGCCACTCGCGCACCGAGCCGGCCACGAGCGAGACGAGGAGTCCCGCCGCCGCCGCCGCCCGCGCCGGCCGCGACCACCCGTCGGCCACGGCGTGCAGCGCCCACCACGACCACGCCACCGCGGCGGGGAGCGCGGGCACGAGGTACCGGTAGCCGGGGCGGTAGTCCCCCCCGGCCAGGAGCTGGAACAGCGCAGCGCTGCCCATGATGAGCGCCCACAGGGTGGCGTGGCCGGGGACGGCCCGCCCGCGGCGCCGCAGCACGACGCAGGCGATGACCGGGAGGACGATGGCGACGACGCCCGCGTACGCCACGAAGTCGAGGGCCTGCTCCAGGGAGCGGTCGACGCGCAGCGTGTAGAGCTTGACGCTCGTGTTCGGGAGCCACGCGTGGAAGGTGGCCCGGCGCCAGAGCCCGCAGGCCACGAGCGGCACGAGGGCAGGCAGC
This sequence comes from Acidobacteriota bacterium, assembly GCA_036741815.1. Classification (GTDB taxonomy): domain Bacteria; phylum Acidobacteriota; class Vicinamibacteria; order Fen-336; family Fen-336; genus DAINRN01. The sequence goes on along the minus strand of DAINRN010000743.1, from coordinate 600 downwards.
GCCAGGCGCTGCAGCCGGCCGCGCGGCAGCCCGCGCCACCACGCGATCGCCAGGAACGCCGGCGGGAGCAGCACGCCCTCCGGCCGCGACAGCGCGGCGAGACCGAGGAACGCGCCCGCCGCCAGGTCGCCGCGGTCCCCGGGGCCGTCCAGGACGCGGGCGCCCGTGCCTGCGGCGAGGACCAGCAGCAGCGCGTAGAGCGGCGTCTCCAGGCCGCTCTGGCTCCAGTACAGGAACCAGTAGTCGAGGGCCAGGGCGGCCGCGGCGCCTCCGGCCGCCAGGCGGCCGGCGGCGAGCCGCCGTGCCAGCCACGCGGTGGCGGCGACGGCGAGGACGCCGCACAGCAGGCCGGCAGCGCGGGCGAAGACGTGGGGCGCGCCGCCGAGGCGCGCACCAAAGGCGACGACCGCCATCCAAGCCGGGGACGAGAAGCCCTCGACCCGCTCGCCCGGGTTGAAGACAAGGCCATGTCCCGCGGCCCAGTGGAGCGCGTAACGGAAATAGATGAAGGCGTCCTCGTCGGCGGGGACGCCCAGGCAGAGCCCGAAGAGCGCCGCGGCGACCATGCAGACGACCAGCCACGCCCAGAGCGGTGCCGTG
>DAINRN010000742.1:0-1549 GCA_036741815.1 Acidobacteriota bacterium | reverse complement strand
GATGAAGTAGGTGGGAAGCTTCATCGCCTTCAGGCCGGGCGCGCTTCGAGGCGAGCCGCGGGCTTGCGGCGGATGACGTTGTCCAGCGCCCAGGCACCGGCGCCGACCACCGACATGTACAGGAAGAGGAACGACCACGCGATCGCGAGCTCGCCCTGGTTGAGCATCGGCAGCAGCACGTTGCCCTTGGAGCCGTGGCCCATGAAGTAGGCGACCGCCATGAAGCCCGAGAGGATGAACGCGGTCGGGCGGATGAAGAGGCCCGCGATCAGCAGCGCGCCGCCCACGAGCTCGAGCACGCCGGAGAGTCCCACCAGCGAGAAGAGCTGCAGGCCGTCGAACATGGCGACGTGCGGCACGCCGAAGAGCTTGGCCGTGCCGTGCCAGATGAACATGTAGCCGGTGACGATGCGCAGCAGTCCCAGCGCGCGCGGGGCCCAGGTTTCCTGGAGCGGGGTGAGGGTGGTGGTCATTTCGGTTCTCCTTTGTCCGGGGCCGCGGAGCGCGGCCATGAACGCCATGTTGGACCTTCCGGCCTATCGAAAAAAGTGGGAAACTCTAGGGAATCACTATCTACAAACCAGATAAAGAAAATGAAGGCCGTCACCATCGACCAGCTGCGCGTCTTCCGCCAGGTCGCGGAATCCGGCAGCTTCTCGGCCGCCGCGCGGACCCTGCACCGCGCCCAGTCCGCCGTGACCTACGCGATCCAGAAGCTGGAGGACCAGGTCGGCACGCCCCTGTTCGACCGCGGCGGGTACCGTCCGGTGCTGTCCGATGCAGGGCGGGCGCTGCTGCCCCGGGCCGGCCGCATCCTGGAGGAGCTGGCCACGTTCGGCGCGCAGGCCCAGGGGATCGCCGGCGGCCTCGAGCCGGAGCTCTCGCTGGTCGTGGACTCGCTGTACTCCGTCCCCCTGCTGGTCGGCGCGCTCGCCGACTTCCAGCGCGAGTACCCCTCGGTGCCGCTGCGCATCTACGTGGAGACCCTTGGCGGCACCGCGCAGTCGCTGCTCGACGGCAACGCGGACCTGGGCATTTGCCTCGACTTCGCGCGCTCGATTCCGGACTTGCAGACCACGCCCATGGGCGAGATCCAGCTCGTGCCCGTGGCGGCCCCGCACCATCCGCTCGGGAAGATGAAGGGCCCCATTCCGCTGGCGGCCACGCGCGACCACGTGCAACTCGTGCTCACCGACCGCTCGCCGCTCACGCAGGGCAAGGAATACACGGTATTCGCGGTGAAGACCTGGCGCCTCGCGGACCTGGGCGCCCGTCACGCCATGGCCGTCGCGGGCCTCGGCTGGTGCAGCATGCCGTTGCACATGGTGAGAGAGGACCTCGCCGCCGGACGGCTGAAGGAGCTCGACATCCGCTGGCCGGGGGGCGTGAAGGGATTTCCGCGCCCCGGCGTCGTGCTCGCGTGGCGCAAGGACCGCGTCCCGGGCCCGGCGGCCACCTGGCTCTCGCAGCGCCTCGTGCGCAAGCCCGCGCTTACAAGCCGCGGTGGCCCGCGCCGACACGGCTAGCGTCGCAGCCTGACTGCACGATC
>DAINRN010000741.1:1275-1558 GCA_036741815.1 Acidobacteriota bacterium | reverse complement strand
TGGCGCCCGCCGGCCCGTCCTAGCCCCCGGTCAGCCTTTCCGCAGCAGGTCCAGCGCTCCGGGCACCGCCGCGTCGGCGGCCGGCGGCTCCGCCTCCGCCGCTCCCGTGTCGCCGCCTTCGCCCGGGGCGAGGAACAGGTTCGCCTCCACCCCGTGTTGGCGGTCGTACATGTCGCGGTAGCGGCCGCCCCGCGCGTAGAGCGCCGCGTGGGTGCCGCGCTCCACGATCCGCCCGCCCTCCACCACCAGGATCTGGTCGGCCCTGCGGATGGTGGAGAGCCGG
>DAINRN010000741.1:499-1265 GCA_036741815.1 Acidobacteriota bacterium | reverse complement strand
GGAGCGCGCGCGCGATGGAGACCCGCTGCCGCTGCCCGCCCGAGAGCTTCACCCCCCGCTCGCCCACGACGGTCTCGTATCCCTGCGGGAAGGCGGTCGCGAACTCGTCCACCCGGGCGATCCGGCAGGCCTCGAGCACCTGGGCCTCGGTGGCGTCGGGGCGCGAGAAGGCCACGTTCTCGCGGATGGTGCCGTCGAAGAGGAAGGTCTCCTGCAGGACCACGCCGAGCTGCGAGCGGTAGGTCTCGAGGCGCACGGCCCTGAGCGACACGCCGTCCACCAGGACCCGCCCCTCGGTGGGGGCGTGAAAGGCGGCGATGAGGCCGATGATCGTGGACTTGCCCGCGCCCGACGGTCCCACGAGGGCGGTCACCGTGCCCGGTTCCGCCCGGAACGACAGCCCCATCAGCACCGGCTTGCCGCTCTCGTACGCGAAGCCGACGTCCTCGAAGACGACCTCGCCCCGGAGCGTGCCCAGGGCGACGGTGCGGCCGGGATCGGCGTCCTCGGGACGCTCGCGCAGCACCTCGCGCGTCCGCTCGAGGCCCGCCAGCGCCTCGGTGATCTGCGTCCCGATGGAGACGACCTGGAACATGGGGGCCACCAGGAAGCCGAGGAGCATCGTGTAGGTGAACAGCCCTCCCACCGTCAGCGTGCCCGCCAGGACCTGCCGCGCCCCCACGTACATGACGGCGGCCCCGACGACGCCCAGCAGGACCGTGGACGAGAGCGTGAGGACGGAGAAGCTGGTCAGGGTGGTGAGGAC
>DAINRN010000741.1:0-489 GCA_036741815.1 Acidobacteriota bacterium | reverse complement strand
CGAGCCCCATCGTCGAGGTCGCGGTCAGGGTGCGCACGATGTTCGCGAGCAGGCGCGCGACGCCCTCCGCGAACACGCGCGCCTCGCGGTCCTCGGCGCGGTAGCCCTTCACCACGCGCACGCCGCCCAGCGACTCCGTGAGCCGGCCGGTGACCTCGGCGTTGATCTTGCCCCGCTCCCGGAAGACGGGGCGCAGGGTCCCGAACGAGCGGTAGAGCACGAGCCCGAAGACGGCGAGGGACACGAGCGTGACCCCGGTCATGCCCGGGCTGATGCGGAGCATGAGGACGAGAGCGATGGCGGCGGTCAGCAGGCCGCCCACGAGCTCCACCAGTCCCGTGCCCACCAGGTTCCGCACGCCCTCCACGTCGGTCATGATCCGCGACACGAGCGCGCCGGTCTTGTTGGCGTCGTAGTAGGCCACGGGCAGCCGCCCGACATGGGCCTGCACCTGGCGCCGCATGTCCGCGATGAGCCGCTGGGCGGCCT
>DAINRN010000740.1:0-1558 GCA_036741815.1 Acidobacteriota bacterium | reverse complement strand
CTCGGACTTCGATCCCATCCGCGAGGACGAGGAGTTCATCGAGCTCGTCCATCCCGCCGCCTCCTGACGAGAGGCGCGCGCCCGCTGCGCGCGGCGCCGGTCCGCCCGCGCACCGCGTGCTAACATCGGGCGGTGACGACGACGACGAGCGTGCAGGCCGTGATCCTCGCCGCCGGCAAGGGCACGCGCATGAAGAGCGCGCGCGCCAAGGTCCTGCACCCCGTGATGGGCGTGCCGCTCGTGGAGCACGTCGTGCGGGCGCTGCAGGCCCTTGACCCCGATCCCCTGGTCCTCGTGGTGGGTCACCAGGCGGAGGAGGTGGAGGCGGCCTTCGCCGGACGCGGGCTGGCCTTCGTGCGCCAGGACCCTCCGCTGGGAACGGGGCATGCCGTGCTCGTCGCGGGCGATACGTATGCCGGCCATCCCGACCGCACGCTCCTGGTGGTGAACGGCGACGTCCCCCTCCTGCGCAGCGAGACCCTGGCCGCATTGCTCGGCGCGCACCGCGCGGCCGGGGCGGCCGCCACCCTTCTCACCGCGGTGCTCGACGACCCGGGGGCGTACGGCCGCGTTCTGCGCGACGAGAAGGGCGGCGTGCGGGCCGTGGTCGAGGCCCGGGATGCGAGCGCGGACGAGCTCCGCGTGAACGAGATCAACGCCGGGATCTACGCCTTCGAGGTGCCGCCCCTCGTCAAGGCGCTGCACGCGCTGCGCCCCCAGAACGCGCAGGGCGAGCTCTACCTGACCGATGTCGTGCGCCTGCTCCGGGGATCGGGCCGGCCCGTGGCGGCGGTGGTGGCCGCGGACCCGCGCGAGGCCCTGGGCGTCAACACGGTGGCCGAGCTCGGCGAGGCGGCGCGGTTGCTGCGCCGGCGTCGCAACGAGGCGCTCATGGCCGCGGGCGCCAGCCTCGAGGATCCCGAGACGATCCAGGTCGGCCTGGACGTGACCGTGGAGGCCGACGCCACCATCCTGCCCTTCACGATCCTGGAGGGGAAGACGGCGGTGGCGGCGGGGGCACGCGTGGGCCCGTATGCCCGCCTGGTGGACGCGACGGTCGGCCAGGGCGCGCAGATCCTCGACCACTGCCTGTTGCGGGACTGCGTGGTCGAAGCGGGGGCGTCCGTGGGACCCTTCGCGCACGTCCGGCCCGAGAGCCACATCGGCGCCCGCGCCAAGGTCGGCAACTTCGTCGAGCTCAAGAAGACCCGGCTGGGCGAGGGCTCCAAGGCGCCGCATCTCTCCTACATCGGTGACGCGACGGTGGGCCCCTCCGTCAACATCGGGGCCGGGACCATCACCTGCAACTACGACGGGACGGCCAAGCACCCCACTCGGATCGAGGCCGGGGCCTTCATCGGGAGCAACACCACGCTGGTGGCGCCGGTGACGGTGGGGGACGGGGCCTACGTCGGCGCGGGCAGCGCGATCACGGAGGACGTGCCCGCGGGCGCCCTCGCCCTCGCGCGGGCGCGCCAGGTCGTGAAGGAGGGCTGGGCGGCGGCGCGGCGCAAGGCGGCCGCGGGGACGCCCGAGGGCCGCAAGCGCTAGAGGGATC
>DAINRN010000739.1:0-1561 GCA_036741815.1 Acidobacteriota bacterium | reverse complement strand
AACGCTTCTCGGGCGGATTATACGTCGCGGCGGCGGACGGGCCGGCGCGGGCCGTTGACGGGCTGGTCGCGCCGACGTAGGCTGAAATCTCCCGCATGAGTCACGATTCCCATTCCATTGTGCCGCCCGCCTCGGGCGAGGCCGAGCCGCGCCCGGAGCGCCGGCGCGCGCGGCCGGTGCCGTGCCCGCTCTGCCGGCGCGACGTCCCCGTGCGGGACCTGATCGACGGCGCCCTGCGCCTGGAGCCCGACGTCACGGCGCTGGTGGCGGCCAACGCGCCGGGATGGCAGCCCACGCAGGGGCTGTGCGCCGATTGCGTGCGGCGCTTCTCCTCCGCCCTCGGCTACCTTTCCAGCCACTTCCCCCGGCTGCTGTCCACCGGCCACTCCATCCTGCCCACGGCCGTGCGGCTGGGGGCGTCGGAGAAATACCGCGGCCGCGGCGTCACCATCGCCTTCCTCGACTCCGGCTTCTACGCGCATCCCGACCTGGTGGAGCCGAAGGACCGCATCGTCCGCTACATCGATGTGACGCGCAGCGGGTCGCGCCGCTCGGACCTCCTGACGCCGGACGCCTCGAGCTGGCACGGCATGATGACGTCGGTGGTGGCCTGCGGGAACGGCCGGCTCTCCGACGGCCTGTACCGCGGCCTGGCCTCCGAGGCCCGCCTCGTGCTGGTGAAGTGCGGCAGCGCCCGGCGCATCGCCCACGACGACATCCGGCGAGGCCTGGAGTGGGTGCTGCGCGAGCGGAAGCGTTACGGCATCCGCGTGGTCAACGTGAGCTGCGGCGGCGACTACGAGGCCTCGTACCTCACCGACGGCCTGTCGCAGGCGGCGGAGGAGGCCACGCGCAACGGCATCCTGGTGTGCGCGGCGGTGGGGAACCTCGGTCACGTCCAGCGCCACCCGGTGCTGCCGCCGGCCTCCGCGCCGTCCGTGCTGACCGTGGGCGGGCTGGACGACAAGAACCGGCTCACACCCTCGGGCTACGATCTCTACCACTCGAGCTACGGGCCCACCGTGGACGGTCTGCAGAAGCCCGAGGTCATCGCGCCCGGGATCTGGGTGGCCGCGCCCATCCTCCCGGGGACCACCACCGCGGCCCAGGCGGCGCTCATTCTCCGCCTGCACGCCGCCCCCGACGCCGAGCTGCGCTCCATAATCGCCTCGCAGCCGGCCGTCGATCCCGACCTGGACGCCGCGGCGGGCCTGGATACCGCGCTGCTGCGCGAGCTCGTCCGCGCGAAGATCAGGGGCCACAACCTCATCACCGCCTCCTACAAGCACGTGGACGGGACGAGCTTCGCCGCCCCCATCGTGTCGTCGGTGGCGGCGCAGATGATGGAGGCCAACCCCGCGCTGACGCCGCAGGACGCCAAGCTCATCCTCGTGCGCACGGCGCGGCGCGTACCCCAGGCCGACGTGGACCGGCAGGGCTGGGGCGTCGTGGACCCCGAGGCCGCGGTCATGGCCGCCGCCGAGGCGCGTCCCAAGCCCGAGCGCCGGCGGCTGCCCCGGTTGGCCGCCGCGCTGCTCGGCCGCCGTGTCTGATCGTCATT
>DAINRN010000738.1:0-1562 GCA_036741815.1 Acidobacteriota bacterium | reverse complement strand
GTTCCCGGCCCTGTCGCGAATGCTATCCTCGGGGTGGAGGGCGCCCACGCCCTCGTTGATGTTCATCCCGTCGGGTGACACGCCGATGGCGGTGACCTCCGCGCCCAGCTCGTCGAACACGAGGGGCGCGACGCGGTAGGCGGCGCCGTGGGCCGCGTCCACCACCACCCGGATGCCGTCGAGCGACAGGTCGCGGGGGAAGGTGTTCTTCACGAACGCCACGTACCGCCCGCGCGAGTCCTCGAGCTTTTCCGCGCGCCCGATGGTCGCCCCCGTCTTGCGCGGCCCCAGGAGGCTCTCGTCCGCCATCAGCTGCTCGATCTCCGCCTCCACGGCGTCGGCCAGCTTGAAGCCGTCGGTGGCGAAGATCTTGATGCCGTTGTCGGTGTACCGGTTGTGGCTGGCGCTGATGACCACCCCCGCGTCCACGCGCATGCTGGAGGTGAGGTGGGCCACCGCGGGCGTGGGGATGGGCCCGCACAGGATCACGTCGCCGCCCATGGAGCAGACGCCGGCGGCCATGGCCGTCTCCAGCATGTAGCACGAGATGCGCGTGTCCTTGCCGATGAGGATGCGCGGCACGTGCTTCTTCCCGCGGCCCGCCACGAAGGTGACCGCGCGCCCCAGGGACAGCGCCAGCTCGGGCGTCATGGGCGGCTCGTTGGCCGTGCCGCGGATCCCGTCGGTGCCGAAGAGCCGGCGGCCGTTGGTCATGGCTTCCGTCGGGCAGGCGGGCCGACGGCCGCGGGCGAGGCCGCCGGCGCGGGCGCGATGCGGGCCGTGACCCGGACCCGCGGGCTGCCCTGGATCCGGAGCAGCGGATCCTCCACGCCCAGGTTGACGGTCTCCATGACGGTCGTGCTCGCCGCCTCCACGGAGACGGGCTCGGTGAAGGCCCCCTCCACCTCCTGGACCCGGCTCTTGGGGCCGGTCACCCGGACCTCGGAGGGGCTGCTCGTCACCTCCACCACCTCCTGCCCCGGCGCCGGCCGGCCCAGCACCCGCGGCCGCACGGGCACCATCTTCTGCACGGTGCGCTCCAGGTTGAGGGTCAAGGTCGAGGGGTTGATCCGCACGACCTGCACCCCGAACGGAATGCGGATGGAGTCGGCGGTCAGGTTCACGATGTGCTCCCCCTCCTGCACGCCCGACAGGTCCACGTGGGCGGAGACGTCGCCCGGACCCAGGCTCTGGATCATGCTGGGGCTCGCGCGCAGGCGAACCTCCACCGCGTTCACGGCGTCCCCAGTCAGCTCCAGGTCCTTGGGGAAGTTCTTCAGCTCCAAGGGGACCGCCAGGCCCATCTCCGACGTCTTCTCGCCCGCGATGACGAGCCAGAGCATCGTGGCCAGGGCCAGGCTCACCAGCTTCAGCGGCAGGTTCTGGAGCAGCAGCCGCATCCTACTCGTCCCGCGCGGGCGCGGTCTGGGGCGCGCGGGGGGACCGCTCAGTGCCGCGCTGGCGGTGCTGGCCATCGCCGCCAATGCGGTGTGGTTCCCCGAGAACCCCGACTACCTCGGCTACACCGCGGGCCCCTTCACCCTGTGCGCCGCCGGCGGCGC
>DAINRN010000737.1:0-1563 GCA_036741815.1 Acidobacteriota bacterium | reverse complement strand
GACGCCGCGGCCCCGTCCGCCCCGGGGGTCGGCGCCCACGACCACCGGGCGGCCGCGCAGCTCCGGGCGGTCGCGCTGCTCTATGGCCGCGTAGAACGCGTCCATGTCGACGTGGAGGATGGTGCGGGGACGCTCGGCCACGTCCTCCATTCTGCTCCCCGGCGGTGACGGACGGCGTCCGGTCGGGACGCTACCTCAATGACCGAGCGCGCGGCACTGGCCGCTCTGCACGCACGGCTTGTCGGGCTCCACGACGCAGCGATCCGCGGATCCCGGCGCGACCTTCAACACCTGCAGGCTGGGATGGGAGTGGATGTGGACGTGCGCTTCGCGGACGGACGGGCCCGGTGCGGCCGCCTGCAGCCGCGCCACCGCCGACTCGAGGGCGGCGACGCGGGACTCCAGGTCGGGCAGGGCGCCCGGAGGGCCCGCCGCGCCGCCGATCTGCGCGAGCACCTCCTCCGTGAGCCGGCGGATGCGGGCGTCGTCCATGGCGTCAGCCGGCGACCTCCACGGCGTCCACCACCCCCACCACGGCCGCGTCCACGGCCGCCACTCCCTTCCCGAGGAGGAGCTGCGCGGAGCGCCCGTCCTGGATCAGGAGAACCCGATCGCCCACGCCCGCGTCCACGGAGTCGATGGCCAGCACCGCGGCGCCGCGGGGAGTGCCGTCGGGGTCCACGGGCTGCACGAGCAGCAGCTTGGATCCCTCCAGCTTGCCGTTCTTCTGCGTCGCCACCACGTTGCCCACCACCCGCCCCAGCAGCATCAGCTCGCGTTCCCGGGGTCCACGATCCCGACGATGGCGGCGTCGGTCGGGACCTCGGCGGGCAGGAAGGGGAACGAGGCCTCGCGCCCGCGCACGTAGAAGACCTCCTCGCCCGTCCCCGCGCCCACCGAGTCCACGGCCACGATCGGCTTGCCGTACGCGGAGCGATCCGGCCGGAGCGGCTGGACGACGAGCAGCTTCATGCCCAGGAGCCCCGCGTCCTTGCGGCTCGCCACCACCGTTCCCACCACGCGGGCCAGGAGCATCAGTCCTTGACCTCGACGGTGTCGACGACGCCCACGATGGCGGCGTCCACGGGCGTGTCCTTGAGTCCGGAGGCCATGCGCGCCGAGGATCCGGTCACGACCAGGACCTTGTCGGAGAGGCCCGCGTCGACGGTGTCCACGGCCACCATGTGGGACGCCTCGTCCTTGCCGTGGGGGTCGATGGTCCGGACGAGCAGGAGCTTCGCGCCGATGAGACGCTCGTCCTTGCGGGTGGCGACGACGGTGCCCACGACCCTTCCCAAGATCATGCGGCGCCCGCGCGCGCTTTACTTGGCGGCCTTCCCGATGGGCAGCACGTCCTCGAGGTTGCCATGGGGCCGGGGGATGACGTGCACGGACACGAGCTCGCCGACGCGCCGCGCCGCGGCGGCGCCCGCGTCGGTGGCGGCCTTGACCGCGGCCACGTCGCCGCGCACGAGGGCGGTCACGTAGCCGGACCCGATCTTCTCGTATCCCACGAGCGTGACCTTGGCCGCCTTGACCATGGCGTCCGCGGCCTCGATCATG
>DAINRN010000736.1:0-1568 GCA_036741815.1 Acidobacteriota bacterium | reverse complement strand
GTCCTTCTCGTGGTGGTGCAGGTGGCCGGGGTTGTAGCGGACCTTGTCCACGTGGGGCGCGACCTTGGCCGCGAGGCGGTAGCTCTCCTGCAGGTCCACGACCAGGTTGGCCGTGGTCTGACGGCGGATCTCGGCCAGCGCCTCAACGTCCTTGGCGCCGTCCACCGCCACGCGGACCAGGTCGCCGCCGGCCTTGCGGATGGCCTCGGCCTGCTCCACGGTGGCGTCCACGTCCTGGGTGCGCGTGGCGCACATGCTCTGGACCGCAACAGCGTGTGCCGCGCCGAGGGCCGTGGTGCCGATCCGGACCTCGCGGGTCGGGTTCCTCTTCATTCAGGACGATCGTAACAGACGCCTGCACACGGGCCAAAGACGGCGGTTGATGGCCGGGTGATAGCATTCGGCCACCTTCGGAGGCCCCCATGAAGCTGGCCGTGCTCCTTGCCCTCGGGCTCGCTGCCGTCCCCCTGCCGCCGGAAGGCGCCGGCGGGCGCTACGAGGACCTGGTAACGCTCTTCGGGGAATGGCGCGAGTTCCAGAAGCCCCGGATCGTGGACGGCGTGCCGGATTACACGGCGGCCGCCATGGCGGCGCAGCGGGACCGCCTGCCGGAGTTCCAGCGGCGGCTCATGGCCATCGACCCCAAGGGCTGGCCCGTCGCCCGGCAGGTGGACTGGAACCTGGTGTGGGCCGAGATGAACGGCCTCGACTTCGACCATCGCGTGCTGCGGCCGTGGGCGCGGCATCCCGGCTTCTACGTCATGGTCGTCCCGGAGCAGAGCGACACGCCCGCCAAGGAAGGACCCGCATTCGCCGGCGCGTTGGAGACGTGGCGTTACACGTTCCCGCTGCCCGCGGCCGCGGTCGATCCCTTCCGCGTGAAGCTCCGGGCGATCCCCCGCGTCCTGGAGCAGGCGCGCACGAACCTGGTGGAGGACGCGCGGGACCTGTGGATTGTCGGCATCCGCCGGCACCGGGAGCAGGCCACGCTGCTGGCGGATCTCGCGAAACGGTTGGCGCCCGACCATCCGGACCTGGCGAAGGACGCGGAGAGCGCCCGGCAGGCCGAAGACGCGTTCGACGCCTGGCTGGAGTCGAAGCTCCCGGAAAAGCGGGGCCCATCGGGCGTCGGGACCCTGAACTACGACTGGTACCTGAAGAACGTCCACCTCGCCCCTTTCACCTGGCGGGACGAGGTCGCCCTGCACGAGCGCGAGCTGGGTCGATCGCTGGCCTATCTCGCCCTCGAGGTGCAGAAGAACCGCGCGCTGCCCATCCTCGAGCCGATCGCGACCGCCGAGGAGTGGCAGCGGCGGCTCCCCGCGGAGGTGGCGGCCTACGTGCGGTTCCTGGGTGACAAGCAGATCGTCACCGTGAAGGACTACATGGAGCCCGCGCTGCGGGCGCGCATCGGCGCGTTCGCGCCGGCGGCGGAGCGCGACTTCTTCGCCCAGGTCGAGTACCGCGAGCCGCTGCTCCTGCGCAGCCACGGCTACCACTGGTTCGACCTCGCGCGCATGGAGCGCGAGCCGCACGCGAGCCCCATCCGCCGCGGGCTGCTCCTCTAC
>DAINRN010000735.1:0-1568 GCA_036741815.1 Acidobacteriota bacterium | reverse complement strand
CAACAAGATCTTCGAGGGCTCGAGCGAGATCATGCACCTGTTCATGGCCCGCGAGGCGGTGGACCGGCACCTCCAGGTGGCCGGGGCCATGATCGATCCGGAGAAGGGCCCCGCGGCCAGGCTGGCCGCCCTGCCCGGGATGGCCGCCTTCTATACGTGGTGGTATCCGACCCGGTGGCTGGGCTGGGGCCGCTGGCCGCGGTACGCGGGCTTCGGCCGCCTGGCCACCCACCTGCGCTTCGTCGAGCGCAACAGCCGCAAGCTCGCCCGCCAGAGCTTCCACGGCATGCTGCGCCACCAGGCGCGGCTGCAGAACAAGCAGGCGTTCCTGTTCCGACTGGTGGACGTGGCCAACGAGCTGTTCGCGATGGCGGCGTCCGTCTGCCGGGCCCAGGCCATGGCGGACGAGAAGAGGCCGGAGGCGCCGGAAGCGGCGGCGCTGGCCGACCTCTTCTGCCGTACCGCGCGGCGTCGCGTGGAGCGCCTCTTCCAGGACCTGTGGAGCAACGACGACGTCTTGAAATACCGCGCGGCCCTCGACGTCCTCGGCGGCCGCCACGCCTGGCTGGAGCGCGGCATCCTCGGCCTCGAGGGGGCCATGGACCGGGAGCGGCGCCCCGCACCGCCGGAGCAGGCGGATGTGCCCGTCGGAGTGTCCAAAGCCGGCTGATCCATGGCTTGTTTCTTGCGTCGCCTCTCCTCATGACCCCCGGCCGGACGGTCCTGAGTTTGCTCGCGGCCCTGGCCGTCTTCGGCCTGGGCGGGCCCCTGGCCTATCGCTACTACCTCCTGCACGTCGCGCCGCGCGAGGCGGCTCCGCGCGCCAGCACCCAGCCCGCGCCGACGCCCACCGCCACCCCGGTCGTCCTGGCCGCCGCCCCCGCCCCGGCACCAGGGACGCTCGAAGCCGCCGTCGCCCAGGTCGAGGAGGTGCGAGGCTCGGCGGGCCGGGTCGAGGTCCCCGAAGAGCTGAAGCACTACGAGGACCACCGCCGCTTCCTGGCCGTTCAGATGGCGGACTCGCAGGAGCGGCAGTACCGGCTGCCCGACGACGAGGCGGACCTGTCGGACATGATCCAGCGCGGCGAGGTCGTGGAGATGCCGCCGCTGGGCGACGACTACGTCCTCTACGATCTCGGCACCGACGCCACCGACGACCCGCTGGTGCACTACGACCCGGGATCCGGCAAGGACGTGCGGCTGTTCCCTTCGCTGGCGGAGTACGAGGCCGAGGACGAGCGTCTGGCCAAGGCCGCCGCCGGCTCGGGGAGGGCGGCGGCGAAGGCGCGCGCTGAGCGCGAGCTGCTGGCGTCCCATTACGGAGACCCGGAGCGCCGGCAGGCCTTGTTCCGCGAGCACCAGGCGGTGACCACGTTGGCTTCGAACTTCGGCGGCGCGACCTACGACCTCGGCGATGCGGCCGACCGCCGGCGGTTCCAGGTGCGGCTCCTGAGCTTCATCCGGCCCAGGGCGCGGGACGTCCTGCTCGAGATCGCGAAGGACTACCACGAGCGGTTCGGGCGTCCGCTGCCCGTGACCTCGATGATCCGGACCCAGCGCTACCAGAG
>DAINRN010000734.1:0-1577 GCA_036741815.1 Acidobacteriota bacterium | reverse complement strand
CAGGGCGGCTGGGGCCAGGGCGTCTGCGCGGGCGACTACGACAACGACGGGCGCGAAGACCTGTTCGTCTCCTACTTCGGCCAGAACCGCCTGTACCGCAACCGTGGGGACGGCACCTTCGACGACGTGAGCCAGAAGGCGGGGCTCGCCGGCGGCCGCGCGCGCTGGGGGACGGGCTGCGCGTTCCTCGACTACGACCGCGACTCCAACCTGGACCTCGTCGTGGCCAACTACATCGACCTGGACCTGGCCACCGCTCCCACGCCCGACTCGGGTCTCTGCCGCTACAAGGGGATCAAGGTGGCGTGCGGCCCGCCGGGGCTGCCCGGCGGCAAGAACGTCCTCTACCGCAACCGGGGCGACGGCACGTTCGACGACGTCTCCGAGAAGTCGGGGATCACGAAGGCCAGCGGGACCTACGGGCTGGGCGTGAGCACCCTCGACTTCGACGGCGACGGCTGGACCGACGTCTACGTGGCCAACGACTCCAACCCGAGCGCGCTCTACCGCAACAACCGGGACGGCACGTTCACCGACGTGGGCGTTACCGCGGGCTGCGCCTACAGCCAGGACGGCAAGCCGCAGGCGGGGATGGGAATCGGGATCGGCGACTACGACCGTAACGGGACCATGGACATCTTCAAGACGAACTTCGCGGGCGACACCTCCACGCTCTACTCCAACACCGGCGACGGCTTCTGCGAGGACAAGACCTTCGCCAGCGGGATCGGGATCCATACGCGCTGGCTCGGGTGGGGGACCGCCTTCGTGGACCTCGACAACGACGGGTGGCTGGACCTGTTTCTCTGCAACGGGCACGTCTATCCCGAGGTGGAGCAGCTCCAGACCGAGGCCGGCTACAAGCAGCGCAAGGTCGTCTACCGGAACCTCGGCAACGGCCGCTTCGAGGACGTGACGCTGGCCCTGGGGCCGCCCGCCTCCACGCCCAAGGCGGCGCGGGGCAGCGCCTTCGGGGACTTCGACAACGACGGCGACGTGGACGTGGTGGTCAACAACGTCCACGACACCCCGGACCTCTTCCGCGTCGAGTCCGATCCGGGCCGCCACTGGATCACGGTCAAGCTCGTGGGCACGCGCTCCAACCGGAGCGCCATCGGCTCGCGGCTGCGCTGCTCGGCGGGCGGCGCCGTGCAGGTGCAGGAGGTCCGCGGCGGCGGCAGCTACATCTCGCAGAACGACCTGCGCGCCCATTTCGGCCTGGCCGCCGCGACCAAGGTGGACCGCCTCGAGGTCCGCTGGCCGAACGGCCTGGAAGAGGAATGGCTCGATCTGGACGTGGACCGGATCCATACGCTGAGGGAAGGCACCGGCCGCCCGTCGCAAGTGAGCGGTCCGTCGGGAGCCAAGGGGTGAGAGCGCTCGCGCTGGCGCTCCTGCTGCCCCTGGGTCTGGCGCAGAACCCACCGGAGGCGCGGGCGCCGGCCGCGCCGACGTCTCCGGAGGCGCTCCGCAGCGCGCTGGCCGAGGCGCGGGCCCTCATCGACGGCGGAAAGCCGGCGGCGGCCATCGAGAGGCTGCGCGCGCTCGACGCGGCGGCCGATCCGCGCGTCGGCTAT
>DAINRN010000733.1:0-1591 GCA_036741815.1 Acidobacteriota bacterium | reverse complement strand
CTGGAGGGGCCGGCGGTGACGGTGGACACCGCGTGCTCGTCGTCGCTGGTGGCGATCCACCTGGCCGGCCAGGCGCTGCGGCAGCGGGAGTGCTCCCTGGCCCTGGCCGGCGGGGTGACCGTGATGGCCACGCCCGGCGCGTTCGTCGAGTTCGCCCGGCAGCGCGGGCTGGCCCCCAACGGCCGGTGCAAGCCGTTCGCCGCCGCCGCGGACGGAGTCAACATGGCTGATGGGGTCGGGCTGGTCGTCCTGGAGCGTCTTTCCGAGGCGCGGCGTCGTGGTCATCGGGTGCTCGCGGTGATCCGGGGCTCGGCGACCAACCAGGACGGCACCAGCAACGGGCTCACCGCGCCCAACGGCCCGTCGCAGGAACGAGTGATCCGCCAGGCCCTGGCCAACGCCCGCCTGTCCCCCGCCGACGTCGACGCGGTAGAGGCCCACGGGACCGGCACCACCCTGGGCGACCCGATCGAGGCCAACGCCCTGCTCGCCACCTACGGCCAGAACCGCCCCCCCGACCAGCCCCTATGGCTGGGCTCCATCAAATCCAACATCGGCCACACCCAAGCCTCCGCCGGCGTCGCCGGCGTCATCAAAATGGTCATGGCCCTCCAGCACGCCACCCTGCCCGCCTCCCTGCACATCGACCGGCCCACCCCGCACGTCGACTGGGACACCGGCGCGGTACGGCTGCTCACCCAACCCATCGGCTGGCCCGACCACCACCGCCCCCGCCGGGCCGGCGTCTCCGCGTTCGGCATCAGCGGCACCAACGCCCACCTCATCCTCGAACAAGCCCCCGAGATCCTCGAACAAGCCCCCGAGATCCTGGAACAAGCCCCCGAGCCCGCCGGCCCGCGACCCGCGCCCAGCAACGGTGATGGCGATGACGGCGGCGCGGCGGCGGCGCGGGCGGGGGTGGTGGCGTGGGTGGTGTCCGCCCGCGACGAGACCGCCCTACGAGCCCAAGCCCACCGCCTGGCCGGGCACCTCGCCGCCGCGGCGCGCCCCTCGCCCACGGACGTGGGCTGGTCGCTGATCAAGACCCGCACCGTGTTCGAGCACCGCGCCGTCGTCGTCGCCCCCGACCACGAGACCGCCCTGGCCGGGCTCCACACCCTCGCCCGCGGCGAGACGTCCCCCCGCGTCCTCACCGGCACCGCCGGCCGCCTCGGCCCCGGACCCGTCCTGGTCTTCCCCGGCCAAGGCTCGCAATGGGCCGGCATGGGCGCCCGGCTGCTCGACCAGTCCCCCGCCTTCGCCGCCCGCATCGCCCAATGCCAACAAGCCCTCGCGCCCTACGTCGACTGGTCCCTGACCGACGTCCTGCGCGGCGACGGCACCGCGCTGGGCCGGGTCGACGTGGTCCAACCCGCCCTCTGGGCCGTCATGCTGTCCCTCGCCACGCTCTGGGCCGACCACGGCGTCACCCCCGCCGCCGTGGTCGGGCACTCCCAAGGCGAGATCGCCGCCGCCTGCGTGGCCGGCGCGCTGACCCTCGACGACGGCGCCAAGATCGTGGCGGTCCGCAGCCGCGCCCTGCGCCGCCTGGTCGGCCACGGCAGCATGGCCTCCCTCGGGGTGGACGAGA
>DAINRN010000732.1:0-1593 GCA_036741815.1 Acidobacteriota bacterium | reverse complement strand
GGACGTTGTGGGCGCCGGGGACGGCGAGCCGGATGCTGCCCAGCGTCTGCTCCCCCGCCACCGCGGTGTAGGAGGAGCCCGCCGGTTCGAGCTGGACGTCGCGGGCCGCCACCTGGGCCTGCGGCGACAGGCCGTACGTGACCACGCGCCGCTCCACGCGGGCCAGGATATCCTGCACGGGGCCGTCGTCGAGACAGAGGACGGCCGTGCCGTAGAACGGCACCTTGTTCACGAAGCCCAGGAACGCCTCCTGCAGGTCCTCGAGGCCGCTGTAGGTGTCGAGGTGCTCCCGGTCGATGTTGGTCACGATGGCCACGGTGGGCGAGAGCTTGAGGAACGAGCGGTCGGACTCGTCGGCCTCCGCCACCATGAAGTCGCCCTTGCCCAGGCGTGCCCCCGAGCCCATGACGTTCAGGCGGCCGCCCACGACCACCGTGGGATCGAAGCCGCCGTGGTCCAGCACGAGCGCCACCATCGAGGTGGTCGTGGTCTTCCCGTGGCTGCCCGCCACCGCCACGCCGTACTTCAGCCGCATCAGCTCGGCCAGCATCTCCGCCCGCGGGATCACGGGGATGCCGGCCCGCCGCGCCTCCACCACCTCGGGGTTGTCGGGGCGCACCGCGGTCGAGGTCACCACCACGTGCGCCCCCGCCACGTTGGCCGCGGCATGGCCTTCCTGGAAGCGGGCGCCCATCGCCCCCAGGCGGTCGGTGGTCGCGCTGCGCCGCAGGTCGGAGCCCGAGACCGTGTAGCCCAGGTTCAGCAGCACCTCGGCGATGCCGCTCATGCCCGAGCCGCCGATCCCGACGAAGTGGATGTGCTGGATCTTGCGGAGCACTTCACCCCTGGCCTTCCAGCAGGTCCGCGACCCGCTCCGCGGCGTCGGGACGCCCGAGGCCACGCGACGCTGCCTCCATGGACTCCAGCCGGCCCGGCTCGTCGAGCACGCCCGCGACCGCCCGCGCCAGGGACGCCCCGCTCAGGTCCTTCTCCTCCACCATCCGCGCCGCCCCCGCCGCCTCCAGCGCGCGGGCGTTGGTGCGCTGGTGGTCGTCCGCCGCCGCGGCGAAGGGGATGAGGACCGCCGCCTTGCCCGCCGCCGTCAGCTCCGCGCACGTAGTGGCCCCGCTGCGGGAGACGACGAGGTCGGCCTGTCCGAAGCGCCTCTCCATGTCGTCGAGGAAGGCCACGACCTCGGCCTCGCGGCCGGCGGCCGCGTAGGCCGCGGCCACCTCGTCGCGCATGGCCTCTCCGGTCTGGTGGACGATGCGCAGCCGCGCCGCGGGCGGGAGCAGGGGCAGGGCCTCCACCAGCGACCGGTTCAGGACCCGCGAGCCCTGGCTCCCCCCGAAGGCGAGGAGCGTCAGCGGCTCCCGGTGCTCCTTGCGCGGCAGCGACGCGAACCCGCCGCGTACCGGGTTCCCCGTCAGGACTCCCTTGCCGCCGAAGAAGCGGCGCGCCTCCTCGTAGGCGCAGGCGGCCTTCCCCGCGAAGGGCCGGAGCACCTTGTTCGTGAAGCCGGGCTTCGCGTTCGGCTCCAGGATCACCGTGCGCACTCCCGTGAGCGCGGCCGCGAGGACGAGAGGCCCGCCC
>DAINRN010000731.1:0-1595 GCA_036741815.1 Acidobacteriota bacterium | reverse complement strand
CGCGCCCTTGCTCGCGGCGTAGTGGGCATGGTGGGCCTCGCCCCTCTGTCCGGCGGTCGAGGCGATGAGGATCATGCTCCCGGTGCGGAGCGGGACCATCCGGCGCGCAGCATGGTGGACGACGGCGTAGACCCCGCCGAGGTTGACGCGGAGGGTCTCGTCCCACTGCGCGGGGGTCATGGCGTCGATGGAGGCGCGCTTCCATATGCCGTGGTTGACGACCACGACGTCCAGCGATCCGAAGCGCGACACCGTCTCGTCGACGAGGCGCGCGGCCTCGGTCTCTTCCGAGACGTCGGCCCGGGCCGCGAAGGCCTCGCCGCCCGCGGCCCGCACCGCGGCCACCGTGGCGGCGGCGGCCGCCTCGTCCCGGACGTAGTTCACCGCCACCCGCGCGCCCAGCCGGCCGAAGAGGACGCACACCGCGCGGCCGATGCCGCGGCTGCCGCCGGTGACCAGCGCGGACTTCCCGGCGAGGGTCAGCATGCGGCGAGGCTACGACTCCGCGGGCGGGCGGTCAACGGCTGCTAGAATGGCCGGCGCGATGCCGTTCATCACGTTCGAAGGGATCGAGGGCAGCGGGAAGAGCACGCAGGCGCGCCGCCTGGCGGAGGCCCTGGGCCCGGACACGGTCTTGACCCTGGAGCCGGGGGGCACGGAGCTGGGGGCGGCGATACGGGAGCTGCTGCTGGGGCACCGCCATCGCTCCATGACCGCGCCGGCGGAGCTGCTCCTGTACTTCGCGGACCGCGCGCAGCACGTGGCCGAGGTCGTGCGGCCGGCGCTTCTGGCCGGGCGCTCCGTCGTCTCGGACCGCTACACCGATTCCTCGATCGCCTACCAGGGCTACGGGCGCGGGATCCCGCTCGAGGTGATCCGCGCGGTGGCGGAGGCGGCCACCGGCGGCCTCTGGCCCGACCTCACGATCTTCCTCGACGTGCCCGTGGACGCCGGCCTGGCCCGGGTCGGCAAGCGCGGCAGCCACGACCGGCTGGAGTCCGAGGCCCGCGACTTCCACGAGCGGGTCCGCGCGGGCTACCTGGAGATGATGGGGGCGGACCCGGGGCGCTGGGTCCGTGTGGACGGCGGCGGCCCGCCCGACGACGTCGCGCGACAAGTCCTGGCGGCGGCGGAAGCGCGCGGGACGGGCGTGGGACAGGGCCGTGGCCTTCGATAGCGTCGTCGGGCACGACCGGGTGCGGGCGCTGCTGGCCCGCTCCATCCGCGCCGGACGCCTGCCTCCCGCCCTGCTCCTGGCCGGTCCCGAGGGCGTGGGGAAGCGGACGCTGGCCCTGGCCGCGGCGCGCGCCCTCGTCTGCCAGGCGAAGGGCGGCGACCCGTGCGAGGAGTGCCCGGCCTGCAACCGCGCCGCGCGCGGCCTGCATCCCGACGTGATGCTCGTCGAGCCCGAGACCGCGACGATCAAGATCGAGCAGGTGCGCGAGATGGCCCGGGAGGTCCTGGCCCTGCCCTTCGAGGGCGGCGCACGGGCCTTCGTCGTGGACGAGGCGCACGTCATGACCGAGCAGGCGCAAAACGCCCTGCTCAAGAGCCTGGAGGAGCCCCCGGCCACCTCCCACGTCTTCCTGGTGACG
>DAINRN010000730.1:0-1597 GCA_036741815.1 Acidobacteriota bacterium | reverse complement strand
GAGGACTCGGCTCGGCGCGAGGACGACGCCGTCGCGGGCGAGGGCCGCCTGGAGATCGGGACGGACATCCAGGTGCGCCTGGAGCAGCCTCTCTCCTCCCGCACCGCCCGCCTGGAGGACCGCTTCGACGCCACGGTGGCGGAGCCCGTGTACTCCGGCAGCAAGGTGGTGATCCCCGCGGGCAGCCGGGTGCGGGGGATCGTCCAGGCCACCGAGCCGGCGGAGCGGCCATCCAAGCCCGGGCGCCTGGACCTGACCTTCGACACCCTGACCGTCCCCGGCGTCCCGCGCATGGACATCCGGACGCGCGTCATCTCCATCAAGGAAAACCTCGACAAGAGCGACACCGCCAAGAAGGCGGGATTGGGCGCCCTGCTCGGGGCCGTGCTGGGCAAGGTGGTGGGGGGCACGGAAGGGGCCCTCATCGGGCTGGTGGTGGGCGCCGGCGGGGCGGTCGTGGCCAGCAAGGGGGACGACGTGGAGCTGCCGGAGGGCGCGGTCTTGATCCTGCGACTGGAGCGGCCGCTTACGGTCCGGCGCTGACCACGGGCGCGGCGTCGCGCAGGCGCCGCGCCACCCTCTCCCGGCCCAGGCAGCCCAGTATCTCGAAGAGCGACGCGCCCACCGACCGCCCGGTCACGGCGGTGCGGACGGCGTTGATGAGCACGCCCGCCTTCACGCCCTGCTCGTCGGCGAAGGCGCGCAGCGCGGCCTCGGCGGAGGCCGGGTCGAAGGAGTCAAGCTTTTCGAATCGCTCCGCCAGCTCCGGCAGCCATTGGGCGAGCCGCGGCTCCTTGCGCAGGTTCTTGTCCACGGCCTCCGGGTCCAGGTCGAAGCGGTCGTCGAAGTAGGCGCGGCCGGCCTCCGCGAAGTCCAGGAGCGTGACGAAGCGCGAGCGGATGAGGTCCACCGTCCGCGCGAACCACTCCCGGCGGGCGCCGCCCTCCGCGAAGGCCTCGTCCCAGGTCCCCGCCTTGCGCAGCACGTCCTCCACCTTCGGCAGCAGCTCGGGCAGGGGCATGCGCGACAGGTACTGCTGGTTGATGAAGAGGGCTTTGCGGTCGGTCCACTGCCGCGGGTCGGTCTCCGAGAAGGTCAGGATGGCGCTGGAGCGCCCGATCCCCTCGAGCCTGAAGGCCTGGATCAGCTCCTCGGTGGAGTAGATCTCGCGGTCCCCTCCCGCGGACCAGCCGAGCAGGGCCAGGAAGTTGCGGAAGGCCTCGGGCAGGAAGCCGCGGTCGCGGTAGGTCGTCACCGAGACCACCTCGCCGTGGCGGCGCTTGCTGAGCTTGGTGCGGTCCGGCGCGTTGATGAGCGGCAGGTGGGTGAAGCTCGGCGGCGTCCGGCCCAGGGCCTCGTAGAGCAGGACCTGCTTGTGCGTGTTCGAGAGGTGGTCCTGGCCGCGGATGATGTCGGTGACCCTCATGTGGACGTCGTCGCACACCACCACGTGGTTGTAGAGGGGGCTGCCGTCCGGGCGCAGCAGCGCGAAGTCCTCGATGTCCTGGTGGCGGCGCTCCTGCGGCCCGTAGACGCGGTCGTCGAAGCGCGTGCCGCCCTCGTCCTCGGGGACCTTGAAGCGGATGGCGAACGGTTC
>DAINRN010000729.1:0-1607 GCA_036741815.1 Acidobacteriota bacterium | reverse complement strand
GCCCGTGCGCGCGGTGGAGGCGGGCACGATCGCGCGCCTGCTGAAGAACCCGTCGGGCGGCATCACCATCTACCAGCTCGACCCCTCGCAGCGCTACATCTACTACTACGCGCACCTGGAGCGCTACGCGGAAGGCCTGCGGGAGGGGCTGGCCGTCGGCCGGGGCCAGGTGATCGGCTACGTCGGGACCACCGGAAACGCGCCCGAGAACGCGCCGCACCTCCACTTCGCGATATTCCGGGTGGTGGACCCGAAGCAGTGGTGGGGCGGAGTCCCCGTGAACCCCTACCTGGTCCTGCGCTGAACCTTCAGCCCTGCGCGCCGCCGGGGGTGGACGGCTTCTCCTCGTCGTGGTTTTCGGTGCCCGTGACCAGGGCCTTCATGGCGTCGGCGACGCGGGCCGCCGCGCCGGGATCGCCGTTGGCGGCGTTGGCCGCCGCGGCGGATCCCGCGGGCTCGAGCACCACCGTCTGTCCCGCGGATTCGTCCCAGTACTCGGCGCGGTCGACGCGCACGCGCAGGGCGGCCAACTCGGGGTCCTGCTTCCCCGCCGGGAACCACCTGCGGTGGCGCTTCCTCCACAGCTCCATCACGCGCTGCGGGTCCTTCACCACGGTGGCGGTGCCGGACACCGAGACGTAGCGACCGTCCCTGGGAGAGGCGTAGCCCACGTTCACACGCTCGTTCTCCTGCACCTCGGAGACCTTGGGGTCGGCCGCCCTGGTGAGGAACCAGACGTCACCGCCGTCCTGGCCCTTGGCCGTCACCATCGGGCGGCTGCGGAGGGCGCCGCCGGGAGCCACCGTCGTCAGCATGGCCACCCGGAAGCCCTTCAGCAGCTTCCGCAGATTCGTGCGCGCGGGGTCCGATCCGTCGTTCTTCGGCATGCTCGCTACCTGACTGGCTCAGTTGACGGCGACGGGGATCTCGAGCTCGGACGTCCCCTTGCGGCACCACCCGTCGCGCTTGGAGCAGTAGAAGTAGGTCACGGTTCCCTTGACCTCGTGATCGCCCTTGGGGGCGCCGGGGGCCACGGCCACCGCGAAGCTCACGGGCGCGCCCGACTCGTAGAAGCCCGCGGCCTCCACGTCGGCCGAGCCGCCCCGGCGCGCGCGCGGCGGCTGCTTGTCGACGAGCACCCGCTGATCGGGGTCCAGCGCCAGGCGGGGGGCGGGGTCGCGGTTCACGTGCACGTCCGGGTCCTTCGTGTCGAATACCACGGCGACCGCGCCGGCGGCTCCCGGCTTGGCGGGCGGCACGTAGCTGGCCGAGACGGTCACGCGGTCCGCGCGCGCGGACCCCTCGCCCAGGGCCAGCGAAGCCAGGATGGCGGCGGAAATGGCGACGCTCCTCATGGTCACGATGGTACCAGAGAACGCCGTCCGTAGGCGCCGGATATAATCGTCCCCTGCCCCGCCTGATGAAGCTCGCCCCATGATGCTGTCCTTCCAATCCCGGCTCGCCGAGTCCGTGCGCGCCGCGGTGCGGGCGGCTTTCGACGCGGACGCCGGCCCCGTGGCCTTCCAGTACCCTCCGAACATCCAGCTTGGAGACCTGGCGGTGACGGCGCCCTTGGAGGAACTCTCGGGTTCCGGGACGGCCAAGGG
>DAINRN010000728.1:0-1618 GCA_036741815.1 Acidobacteriota bacterium | reverse complement strand
GCGCGTCTTCAAGCTGTTGAGGCGGAGACGCATCGTTCGGACCAGAATTGAGCGTGATGATAGCCCACGCCACGGCGGATGTCGCGCGCGGCCGGCTCGGTCTAGAATAGACTGCTTTGCGGGACGATGGCGGCTCCTCTGGTGGCTCCCACGCCCGCGACGGGAGACACCATGATCGAGCGCATGAGGGAGATCCGTCGGCGCCGCAAGCGGAAGGAGAAGGCGCGCAAGGGCCGCAAGAGGGCGGCCATGGCGGCCACCGCCAAGAAGCCGGCGAAGCGCTAGGGCCGGGCCGTGCCGCGGCGGCGGGGGCCGCCGCGGACGCGGGATCCCGCCTGCCCGGGTTCCTTTCCGCCTTTGCCTTCCGCGACTTCCGGCTCCTGTGGACCGGCGCGTTCCTGAGCAGCGTCGGGACGTGGACCCAGGACGTGGCCCTGGCCTGGCTCATCCACAGCCGCTTCGGCGACCCCTTCTACCTCGGCCTGCGCGCCTTCGCCGCCGACGCGCCGCTCATCGCGTTCATGCTCCTGGGCGGTGCCGTGGCCGACCGGGTGGACCGCCGGCTCATCCTGCTGACCTCGAACGTCCTCCAGATGACGTTCGCCACCGTCCTGGGCCTGCTTTACGCGACGGACCGGCTGGGCATCGGCGCCATCCTGGGCCTGGCTTTCCTCACCGGCCTCTCGCAGTCGCAGTCCGCCCCGACCTACCAGGCGGTGATCACCAGCCTCGTCCCCCCGCGCCGGATCCCGAACGCGGTGGCGTTGAACTCCCTGCAGTTCAACCTCTCCCGCGCCATCGGGCCCGTCATCGCCGGCCTCCTCCTGGCCCGCGCGGGTACGGGGGCCTGCTTCGCGGTGAACGCGGCCTCGTTCCTGGCCGTGATCGTGGCCCTGTGGCGCGTACGGATCCCCGCGCACACCGAGGTCCCGAAGGAGGGGCTGGGCCGGAGCCTGGGGACCGCGCTCCGCCACGTGTCGCGCGACCCGATCCTGGCCGCCCTCACCCTCATCGCGGCCGTGGGCAGCTTCCTCGCTTTTCCGCTCATCACCTACCTGCCGGTGATCGCGGGGACCGTCCTGGGGACGGGCGCCGCGGGCTACAGCTTGCTCCTGTCCAGCTTCGGCGTCGGCGCCATCGTGGGTGCGGTGGCCACCGCCCACCGCGGCCATGTCCCGCGCCGTGGCCGGACGCTGCTCCTGGCCTTGATCGTCTACGGCACGGCCACCGCGGCGGCGGTGATGTCGTCCCGGCAGGCGGTGGCCATGGGCCTGCTGGTCGTCTCCGGCTTCAGCGTGGTGACCGCGTTCTCCACGGTGAACTCGCTCGTCCAGGAGAACGCGCCCGCATCGCTCAAGGGCCGCGTGCTCGGGATCTACGGCTTCGCCTTCCGCGGCGGGGTGCCTCTGGGGAGCCTGGTGGCGGGCCTGCTCGTCCGCCCCTTCGGCGCCCCGGCCGTCATCGCGGGTTTCTCGGCCGCCCTGGCCCTGCTCGCGGCCGGCATGTACGCGCGGCGCGGGGGAGTGCGGGACATGTAGCGATGCGGGCGGGTTGACCCTCGGCGAGGCCGGGGCGTAAGCTGCTTCGAAGGTCGCCAATGAAGAGCCCGTCCCGTCCC
>DAINRN010000727.1:0-1625 GCA_036741815.1 Acidobacteriota bacterium | reverse complement strand
CCGGATTCTCTGCGCGTGACCTTTGATGTGACCCTGAACGGGCGCGCGCCGGGCCTGCAGCCGGCCCAGTGCCTCGTCATCGAGGACTCCACGACCGGGATCGCCGCCGGCCTGGCCGCGGGGATGAAGGTCCTGGCCGTGACGAACTCCTATCCCGCGGCCAAGCTTGCGGCCGCCCACCGCGTCGTGGACTCGCTGGCCGGCCTCGACAGCGCCGGCCTGCGGCAGCTCTTCGCGGCCTGACCACCATGCCCTCGCGCTTCCTGGACGCCGACGCCGTCAAGCGCCTGGCGGAGCACCGCTACGACTTCAACCGGAAGGCCCTGGCGGGGCGCGTGGTGCTCGTCCCCGGCGGCGCGGGCGGCCTGGGCGGCGCGATCACGGCCCTGCTCCTGCAGGACGGCGCGCTGCCCGTCGTGGCCTATCGCTCGCAGCGCGGCCACGCCCTCGCCTTCCAGCAGAAGCTGCAGGACCTCTACGGCGGCCCGGTGACGCTGGTCGAGGCCGACGTGGCCACGCCGGCAGGACGACGCAAGGCGATGGACGCCGCGCGCACGGTCAAGGGCGAGATCTACGGCCTGGTGGCCGCCACCGGCGACCCCGCGCGCGTCAAGCCCGAGGATCTGGACGGCGAGAAGCTCCGCGCGTCGTTCACCCTGAACTTCGAGGCGCCCGTCCTCCTGGCACGCGCCTGCGCCGAGGAGATGAAGGCCAAGAGCACGCACGGCGCCATCGTGCTGATCTCGAGCATGCAGGGCGTCCACCCGTTCGAGGGGAGCCTCGCCTACGCCGCGCCCAAGGCCGCCCTCGTCCACGCGGCGCGGATCATGGCCAAGGAGTACGGCGGCCCGGCCGACATCCGGGTCAACGTGGTGGCGCCCGGGGCCACCATCGCGGGCATGGCCCGCGCCTCGATCGAGTCGGGCAAGTACGACCGCTACGTCGACGAGGCGACGGTCCCGCGGTTCGGCCGGCCCGAGGACGTGGCCAAGGTCGTCCGCCTGCTCCTGGAGCCCGACTCCTACCTCACGGGGCAGGTCATCACCGTAGACGGCGGACTCACGCTGGAGCGTGCCGCGCGGCCCTGAGACAATGGGCCGGGGGATGACCATGCGAGACCTGTCGAGACGGGCCGCCGTCCTGCTGCTGTTCCTGTACTCGTTCCCGGGCTGCGGCGGAGGCGGCGGATCCTCCTCTCCCTCGAACGTGCCCGCGGCCGCCCCCACGCCGGCCCCGGCGCCCACGCCGGCGCCCGCGCCGATCACCCGCAACGGCTGGACCGAAGAAGGCGTCACCGCCGAGGTCACCCCGCCCTCCCCGTCGATCGGGACGGCGGTGACGGTCCGGGCGCCGGGCTTCCTCGTGCGCGAGCAGCCCTTCTCCGGCTCGGCCATCTTCCTCTGGCCGAGCGACGAGAACTACGTACGCCAGCTCGTCTACGACTGGGACTTCGGCGATGGGATGCGCCGCATGGTTCGTTGGGCGCGGGGCTTCACCGTCAGCCTCGACGGCGACCTGGCCACCGATGCCGCGGTGGTGGCCAAGACCCAGGAGGTGGCGGCGGAGATCACCGGGCTCACGGGGCTGCCCATCACGATCGGTCCCGGCGGCGAGATCACCATCCT
>DAINRN010000726.1:0-1627 GCA_036741815.1 Acidobacteriota bacterium | reverse complement strand
CTCGGCGTAATACGACCAGTTCCACGTCCGTCCGTACTCGTCCTGGAGGCCAGGTGATCGCTCTCATGCGTCGTGCCGCCGTCCTTCTCGCCGTCCTCGCTGCTCCGGCGGCCGCCGACACCCCATCGTCGCCGCCGGGCTCGGGCCACCGCCTCGGCACCGACGTGGTGCCCGTTTCCCAGGCGATACGGCTCACCGCCGACGCCCGCAAGGCGGACTACACGGGGTCGGTGCGCATCGAGCTGGACGTGCGCAAGCCGGTGAGCGCCTTCTCGCTCCACGCTCGGGACATCGAGGTCAGCGGCGTCGCCCTCACGGGCCCGGCAGGGGCCGTGGAGGTGCGCCACGGCGCGGACCGCGGGCGGCTCGACCTGGCCACCGCCTCTCCACTGCGCCCGGGGCGCCACGTCCTCGAGATCGACTTCTCCAACGAGTACGACACCCAGGCCACCGGCCTGTACAAGGTGGTGGCGGGCGGCGACTCGTACCTCTTCACGCAGTTCGAGGCGGACGACGCGCGGCAGGCCTTCCCCTGCTGGGACGAGCCGGCGTTCAAGATCCCGTACGAGCTCACGGTGGTCGTGCCCGAGGGGGACCAGGCGGTTTCGAACACGCCGCCGGTCTCGGACACGGTCAAGGACGGGCAGCGCACGGTCGTCTTCGGACGCACGAAGCCCCTGCCGTCCTACCTGCTCGCCCTGGCCACCGGCCCGCTGGAGTTCGTGCCCATCCCCGGCCTCTCCGTCCCCGGGCGCGTGGTGACCGTGAAGGGAGCGAGCGCCCTGGCCGGCGAGGCCGTGCGCACCACTCCGCCCGTGCTCGCCGCGCTGGAGCGCTACTTCGGCCGGCCCTACCCCTACGAGAAGCTGGACCTCATCGCGGTGCCGGAGTTCTGGCCGGGGGCCATGGAGAACGCGGGGGCGGTGACCTTCCGCGACACGATCCTCCTCCTCGACGCGCGCGGGGCCAGCGCCGAGCAGCGCCGCCTGCTGGTGGAGGTCAACGCGCACGAGCTGGCGCACATGTGGTTCGGCGACCTCGTCACCATGGACTGGTGGGACGACCTCTGGCTGAACGAGTCCTTCGCGTCGTGGATGGGCGACAAGGCGGCCGCCGAGGCCTTCCCCGAGTTCCAGACGCAGGTCACCGCCCTCGAGGGCACGCAGCACGCGATGAACACCGATGCCCGGCTCAGCACGCGCGCGATCCGGCAGCCGGTCTCGTCCCTCGACAACCTGCTCCAGTCCGCCGACGAGCTGGCCTACCAGAAGGGGCAGGCCGTGCTGTCCATGGTCGAGACCTGGGTCGGCCCGGAGGCCTTCCGGCGGGGCGTCCTCGACTACCTCGCGGCTCACGAGTGGAGACACGCGGTGGCCGCGGACCTGTGGAACGCATTGTCGAAGGCGGCGGGGAAGGACGTGGCGGGCGTGATGGCCACGTTCCTGGACCAGCCCGGCGTTCCCCTCGTCACGGTCGACGCCGTCGAGGGAAGCCGCGTACGCCTCTCGCAGCGGCGGTTCGTCAACCAGGGCGCCTCCCCGCCGGCCACGACCTGGCGCATCCCCGTGGCCCTGAAATACGAGACCGGCGGTGCGATCCGGAACCGTGTCGTGCTCCTGGGCGGTCA
>DAINRN010000725.1:0-1630 GCA_036741815.1 Acidobacteriota bacterium | reverse complement strand
TACGGTGCCCGGCCCTTCTCGCGCAGCCGGGCGGAGATCCACCAGGTACGCTGGACCGCCGTGGCAAAGGTGCCGATGGCGATGAGGCCGAGGACCCAGAGTACCGCGGCGCCTCGGGGACGGCCGATGGCGGCCGTGATCGGCGCGTCGAGCAGGCAGACCAGGAAGGTCAGCACCAGGCGCTCCGCCCGCTGCATCAGGCCTTCCTTGCAGAGCACGCCCACGGATTCGCCTCGCGCGCGCGTGTAGCTGACGAGGAGCGAGCCGGTGATGGCCGCGGCGGCGATGGACGGGCCCCAGGCGAACGCCCGCAGGTAGAAGACGAAGCCCAGGAATGCGAAGACCTCCACGAAACGATCGAAGGTGCTGTCGATGAACTGGCCGTACGGGGACACGAGGCCGCGGGCGCGGGCGATGCGGCCGTCCATGATGTCGCACAGGCCGCCCGCCGCGATTGCCCAGCCGCCCAGCTCGAGGCGGCCGGTGCCGATCAGGTGCCCGCTCAGCATGCCGAAGGCGAGGCCGGCGAAGTTGAAGAAGTCCGGGGTGAGGCCGGCGGCCAGGGCCATACGCTCGAAAGGACCCAGGACCCACATGAGCCAGTGGACCAGGAAATCGCCGACGCCGAGGAGGAACTGCGCGCCTTTCTTGTCCGCGTCCGCGTCGCGGCGGCGCCCGGCGACGGCGTAGACCGCCATGGACAGGAAAGCCGCGCCCAGGATTCCAAGGAATACGGCCAGCGGCGCCGTCACGCTCCCCTCCCCTGCTTGTCCTTGTGGCGCAGGTACCGGATGACCCGCGGCCAGAGGAACACCAGCGGCATCCGGCGCTCGCGCGGTGTCAGGACGATGTCCTGGCCGCTGTGCCGCCGGGCCTTGCGGAGGATGTACTCCAGCCAGTCGTCGAAGGTGACCATGTACTTCGCCCATCGCGCGGTGGCCCGGACCATCGACCAGCGGAAGTACCAGCCGACACGGAGACGCTCGCCCGCCGTCACGGGCCGCGCGAGGGTGTACTCGCCGCCGCGGGCGACGAGCTCCCCGGCCTTCGCGAGGTCGGCGAGGATCCTGCCGTAGACGGACTGCAGGAACTCCTTCTGCACGTCCCACAAGGCGTCGGCGCGGCCCGATGGCTCCGGGCGGATCTCCCGGCCGAGCGAGACGCGCAGCAGGGTCCGGCAGTACGTCTCCACGTCGAAGCTGGGGGGCAACCAGGGCCGTACCCAGGTGTAGGTCAGGGCGCGGGCGCTGGCCAGGCCGCCGAGGACGCCCTCTCGTGTCGCCTCGTCCGCGGCGTGGACGATCTCGACGGGCTGGAACATCCGGCCCAGGAAGAAGTGGTCGTGGCGCCTGGCGGAGGTCTCGCGCAGGAAGCGGTCGACGGTGGCCACCGCGCATTTGGCGCGCCAGGTGGCCGCCGTGCCCGAGGACGGCCGGACCGAGATCACGTTGGGCGGGAGGATGGCATTGAGGACGGACATGAGCCAGGCGGGACGGTGGACGGAGCCGGAAGCCTGGAGGGACCCGTACAGAGAGGAGTAGTCGTGAGTCAGCAAGAAGAAATCGTACGCGCTGAACTCGTCCGTCCGAGCCTGGGTCTTGCGGGAACCGAAAAAAATCAGGACAGCAAC
>DAINRN010000724.1:0-1633 GCA_036741815.1 Acidobacteriota bacterium | reverse complement strand
CCATGTAGATCCGCCCCGAGAGAGTGATCTGGCCCCTGAACTTGCCCAGGATGCGGGCGTCCTTGCCGGTGAGCTTTCCCTCCACGTCCGAGCTGGCGTCGATGAGCGTCACACTGTCGCCTTCCATTGGACCTCCCGTACGTGCGCTACCGTACGCGCGTGAAGTCCCCATTGTACCGGCGGGCGGCGGCGCCCGGTAGCGGGGCCCGTGTATCATGTTGGGATGGCCAAGGCTCCGGAAGCGGGCTTGAGCCGGCACCGCACGGACGAGCGCCGGCTCGCCCCCACCCCCGCGGAGAGCCGCTTCCGGCTCACCAGCGATTTCGAGCCGCGGGGAGACCAGCCCGCCGCCATCGGCGAGCTGATCCAGGGCATCGAGCGGGGGGACAAGCACCAGGTCCTGCTGGGGGTCACGGGCAGCGGCAAGACCTTCAGCGTGGCCCAGGTCCTGGCCCACGTGAACCGGCCCGCCCTGGTCCTGGCCCACAACAAGACCCTGGCCGCCCAGCTCTACCAGGAGTTCAAGGCCTTCTTCCCGCACAACGCGGTGGAGTACTTCGTCTCCTACTACGACTACTACCAGCCCGAGGCCTACGTCCCGCAGTCCGACACCTACATCGACAAGGAGTCGACGATCAACGAGGAGATCGACCGCATGCGGCTCTCCGCCACGCGGAGCCTCTTCGAGCGGCGCGACGTGGTGATCGTGGCCTCGGTCTCCTGCATCTACGGCCTGGGCTCGCCCGAGTCGTATTACGGGATGCTGCTGTTCATCCGGCAGGGAGAGGCCCTGGACCGTCGCGAGATCCTGGCCAAGCTGGTGGAGGCCCGCTACGACCGCAACGACGTCGACCTGAAGCGCGGGACCTTCCGTGTGCGCGGGGACGTCATCGAGATCGTCCCCGCCTACGAGGAGACGGGGGTACGGATCGAGCTGTTCGGGGACGAGGTGGAGTCGATCACCTCCTTCGATCCGCTCACGGGGAAGGCCCTGGGCAAGCTCGCGCAGGTGGCCATCTACCCCTCGAGCCACTACGTCACTCCGCGGCCGAAGGTGGAGGACGCCATCCGTAGCATCGAGGCCGAGCTCCTGGAGGAGAAGGCCAAGCTGGAAGGGCAGGGGAAGCTGCTGGAGGCGCAGCGCCTCTTCCAGCGGACCATGTTCGACCTGGAAATGCTGCGTGAGGTGGGCCACTGCCACGGCATCGAGAACTATTCGCGCCACCTCTCGGGGCGGGCCCCGGGAGAGCCGCCCCCGACGCTCCTGGACTACCTGCCCAAGGACGCGCTCATGGTCATCGACGAGAGCCACCAATCGGTCCCGCAGGTGCGCGGCATGTACCACGGGGACCGCCAGCGCAAGACGACGCTCGTCGAGTACGGGTTTCGCCTGCCCTCCGCCCTGGACAACCGTCCGCTGGACTTCAACGAGTTCGAGCAGCGCCTGGGCCAGGTGATGTACGTCTCCGCCACCCCGGGCCCGTACGAGCTTCAGAAGGCGGGAGGCGTGGTGGTGGAGCAGGTGATCCGCCCCACGGGGCTCATGGACCCCGTGGTCCACGTGCGGCCCGTCCAGGGCCAGGTGGACGACCTGCTGGCCGAGATCCGCATCCGCGCGGCCCGCAACGAGCGC
>DAINRN010000723.1:0-1644 GCA_036741815.1 Acidobacteriota bacterium | reverse complement strand
CAGGTGTTCGACCCCGGGATGCTCGAGACGGCGGTGGAGCGCCTCCGCCTGGAGACGGACCTGCGCCGTGCCTTGCGGCGGGCGGAGCTGTCCGTCCGCTATCAGCCCATCGTCGGCCTCGACACGCGGCGCCTCCACGGCTTCGAGGCCCTGGCGCGCTGGACCCATCCCACGCGCGGGCTGCTGCAGCCCGACGAGTTCCTGCCCGTGGCCGAGGCGACGGGGCTCATCACTCCGCTCGGGCTGTGGGTCCTGCGCGAGGCATGCCGCCAGGGGCGCGAGTGGGTGGACTGGTTCGGCGCGGGCGCGGTCCCCATCAGCGTCAAAGTCTCCGCGCGCCAGCTCGCCGCGCCCGACTTCGTCGAGGAGGTGGATGCCGTCCTCGTCGAGACGCGCTTCCCGGGCCGGCTCCTCACCCTGGAGATCACGGAAGCCGCGATGATCGACAGCCCGGCCATGGCCGCCTCCCGCGTCGAGCGGTTGCGTGGCCTGGGGGTGAGCGTGTCCATGGACGACTTCGGGACCGGGCATACCGGCCTGAGCCTCCTGCACGCCGTGGCCGTGGACAGCCTCAAGATCGACCGTTCCTTCGTGGCGCGCCTCGGCGCGGACCCGGCGGCGGCGGCCATGGTCCGCACGGTGGTGTCCCTGGCCCAGAGCCTGGGCGTCGACACCGTGGCGGAGGGCGTCGAGGGCCGCGAGCAGCTCGAGATGCTGCGCGGCCTCTCGTGCGGCTTCGCCCAGGGCCACCTCTTCTCGGAGCCCGTCTCCGCCGCCCAGGCGACGGAGACGCTCAAGGGGACGCGGCGGTGGTGAGGCGGTAGCAGGCCGCGCTCAGCGCGCGAGGGCCCGCCGCACGCGGCCTCGGGCGCGCGCGAGGCGCCGGCGAGCGTCCTCCGGTCCCACCCGCCGCCGGCCCATCACGATGGCGGTCTTCACCTCGCCGCGGGCGGCCGCGAGCAGGCGGGCCGCATCGCGCGGCGGGACCCGCGCGGCGGCGGAGACGATGCGGCGGATGCGGTCCTCGAGCTTGGCCGACGTGGGCCGCAGGTCCACCATCAGGTTCTCGTAGGCCTTCCCCAGGCGGACCATGGCCGCGGTCGTGATGGCGTTGAGGACCGCCTTGGTGGCGGACCCGGCCTTGAGCCGCGTGGATCCCGTCAGGACCTCGGGGCCCGTGCGGACGGCGATGACCACGTCGGCCAGGCGGCGGAGCGCGGGGCCCGGGGCGCACGTGACGAGCACGGTGCCCGCCCCCTGCGCGCGGGCCGCCCGCAGCGCGCCGCGCACGAACGGCGTGACGGAGCTGGCGGAGACCCCGATCAGCAGGTCCCCGCGCCGCAGGCGGCGGCCCTCGCGCGCCCCGTCCGCCGCGCGGTCCTCGGCGCCTTCCACGGCCTTGAAGACCGCGCCCGGGCCGCCCGCCATCACCGCCCGGATGCGGCCGGGGTCGGTGCTGAAGGTCGGCGGGCACTCCGCGGCCTCGAGGATGCCGAGCCGGCCGCTGGTGCCCGCGCCGAGGAGCACGATGCGGCCGCCCGCGGCGAGCGCCCGTGCGGCCAGGACCGCGGCGCGCGCGATGGGGGCCTTGACCCTGGCCGCCGCCACGATGGCGCGGCGGTCCTCGTCGAGCAGGAGGCCGAC
>DAINRN010000722.1:723-1665 GCA_036741815.1 Acidobacteriota bacterium | reverse complement strand
CGCACCAAGCTCAAGCACATGCGGCAGGGCCGGGTCATCGTGGACTCGTCCTCCGGAAACACGGCGGTGGGCCTCGCCTTGGTGGGCCGCGCCAAGGGATACGCGGTGGAGCTGGTCATGCCAAAGAGCGCGGCGCCCGCCCGGCGTCGCCTATGCGAAGCCTACGGGGCAAAGGTCGTCGAGACGGACCCGCTCGAGGGATCCGACGGCGCCCTCGTGCGGGTCCGGGCGATGGCGGCCGAGGACCCGGCGCGCTACTTCTACGCCGACCAGTACCGCAACCCGGCCAACCCCCTGGCGCACACCCTCACCACGGGCCCGGAGGTCTGGGACCAGACGGCCGGCCGGCTGACCCATTTCGTGGCGGGCCTCGGGACGACGGGCACGATCGTGGGCGTCAGCCGCTGCCTGCGCGAGCGGAGCCGGGGCGTGCGCGTGGTGGCCGTGGAGCCGGACCAGGGGCTCCACGGTCTGGAAGGCCTCAAGCACATGGCCAGCTCGATCGTCCCCGAGATCTACGACCCGAAGGCCCACGACGAGCGGATCGTGGCGCGCACCGAGGACGCCTACGCCACCTGCGCGGAGGTGCTGGCCTCGGATGGGCTCCTCATCGGGCACTCGGCGGGGGCCGCGCTGTGGGCGGCGCGCGAGGTCGCGCGCTCGCTGCGGCGCGGGGTGGTGGTGGCGCTGCTGCCCGACGGCGGGGAGCGGTACCTGCCCGAAGAGGCCCGGGGTTGAGGATCGCGGCCCGCCCCCTCGAGGCCATCCTCGCCCACGCCCGAGCCGGCCATCCCTTCGAGGTCTGCGGCGTCCTGCTGGGTCGCGCGGACGCGGCCGCACCTCCACGCGGTCTACTACCACCACCACACGCAGGACCGCTGGATCCCCGAGGAGCGCGTGCGGTTCGTGCCTGCCTCTCCGACACCGATGGCATACGGCCTG
>DAINRN010000722.1:0-713 GCA_036741815.1 Acidobacteriota bacterium | reverse complement strand
ATGGTGGTCGAGGCGGTGGCCGTTGAGAACCGTGAGCGGATCGCGCCCATGGTGAGGTACGAGATCGCGCCCGAAGACCTGTTGCGACTGCAGCGGGAGGCCCGGGCCGCGGGCCTGGACATCGCGGGCTTCTACCACTCGCACCCCGACCATCCCGCCCGGCCCTCGGAGACCGACCGCCGGATGGCCGCCGAGGGCCTTTCCAACGGCGTCGTCCACATGGTCGTCCACGTCGACGGGAGCGGTCACGCCGTCCCCTCGGCCTGGGTGTTCCGCGACGCGTCCCAGGCCTTCGAGGAAGAGCCCCTGGAGGTGGCGCTCCCCGGCGGCGGCGAGGGAATCGAAGAAAGAAGGAGGGAGTGATGGCGATAAAGGTGCAGATCCCCGGCCCGTTGCGGCCACTGACGGGAGGGGCCGCCGAGGTGGAGGTGGAGGCAGGGGACGTGGGCGGCCTCATCGACGCGCTGGAGGCGCGGCACGGGGGGATCCGCGAGCGGATCCTCGACGCCTCCGGGGAGCTCCGCAGCTACGTCCGCATCTTCGTGGACGAACGGGACGTGCGCGCGCTGGGGGGAAAGTCGGCCGTCCTCCCGCCGGGGGCCACCGTGGCCATCGTTCCGGCCATCGCCGGAGGAAGCCCTGGACCCGCTGATACTGGTCTAGCAGGCTGCTGAAAAAGACCTGACGTGGATAGTACGAAGCATACGCTGACC
>DAINRN010000721.1:0-1675 GCA_036741815.1 Acidobacteriota bacterium | reverse complement strand
GTGCCGCCCCCGATGTCCACCAGCGCCACCCCCAGCTCCTTCTCGTCGGGGGTGAGACAGGCCTCGGCCGCGGCCAGCTGGGTGAGGACGGTGTCGATGACCTCGAGGCCGGCGCGGTTCACGCAGGTCACGGTGTTCTGGGCCGCGGTGGTGGAGCAGGTGATGACGTGGACGTTGACCTCGAGGCGGGTGCCCGTCATCCCGACGGGGTCGCCGATCCCGTCCTGGTCGTCCACCACGAACTCCTGGGGCAGGACGTGCAGGATCTCGCGGTCCATGGGGATGGCCACCGCCTTCGCCGCTTCCACCGCGCGCCGCACGTCCTCCCGCTCGATCGTGCGGTTCTTGCTGGAGACCGCGATCACCCCGCGGGAGTTGAAGCCGCGGATGTGGGTGCCCGCGATGCCTACGTAGGCGGACCCGATCTCCACGCCCGCCATGAGCTCCGCCTCCTCCACCACGCGCTTGATGGAGTCCACGGTGGCCTCGAGGTTGATGACCACGCCCTTGCGCAGGCCCTTGGACTCGGCCTGGCCGATGCCGATGACGTCGAGGCGCCCCTCCTCGGTCGTCTCCGCCACGATGGCGCAGATCTTGTGGGTGCCGACATCGAGCCCGACGATGTAGCGGTCTTTCTTCTTAGCCAGGTCCCACCTCCGACAGTTCAGTAGGGGACGGCGTGGCGGCGTCACCTTGAGCGTCCGGGCCGACCGGCAGTGCCGGGTCGGGACTCGGAGACGGATCGACGGGGGACACATCGGGAAGAGTCGGGTCTTGAGGGGACCGGTCTTGAGGGGACAGGTCTTGAGGAGACCGGCTTTGCGGGATAACGGTCTTCTCTGGACCGGCTTTTCTCGGCGATTCCGAGTTGGACAGCGGAATCGCCGAGTGCGCTTCCTTAACGAAAATGCGGTCCTTGAACCGCAGATCGAAATATTCGGCGTCCGGGCAGCGGCGCTCCAGGTCCTCGCGCAGGTCCAGGTAGGTGCGCAGCTTCTGCCGGTAGGGCGGTCCCCCCATGCGCAGCACCTCGCCCGCTCCCCGCAGCACCACCTTCAGCTCGCCCGCCTCCACGTCCACCTCCGACACCTCGGACGACAGCTCGCCGAGGTCGCGCAGGAGGTCGCCCGCGCGCTGGGCACGGTCGCGGAGGACCTCCGGCGTGGCGCCCTTCAGGCCGCGCACGATGGGCAGGTCGAAGGCGGCGGTGCGCGGCCCGTAGGGCTCGATGAGGGTGCCGTCCTCGTCCATGAGCTGGAGCTGGTCGGCCTCGGCCAGGGCCAGCGGCGCACGCTCGCGGATCTCCACGCGGAGCGTGTCGGGCAGGGCGCGGGAGATGGCGGCGTCCGCCACCCAGGGCGAGGAGCGGAGGCGGGCCTTCAGGGCCTCGATGTCCAGCCCCAGGATGTTGTCGCCCACCGCCGATCCGAGCAGCTCCCGCACCTCCTGGTCCGCGAGGAAGCGGCTGCCGCGGATCTCCAGGCGGGCCACCTTGAGCCGGTCGCTGGCCATGACCCGGGCGTAGCCGGCCCAGCCGGCGACCACGACCAGGATCAGCATGGCCGCCGCCTGCGCGGCCAGGATCGCCCGGCCCAGCGGGCCGCGGCGCGCGCGGCGCGCCCGCGTGCGCGTCTTCGGGCGAAGGAAGGGCGGCTCCACCTCCTCCTCCTGGTTC
>DAINRN010000720.1:0-1682 GCA_036741815.1 Acidobacteriota bacterium | reverse complement strand
GTCCACGCCCGCGCGGTGGCAGGTCATAGCCTCGGTGGGCGTGACCCCGCCCATGGACGAGAGCAGTCCCCTGGACTTGGTCTCGGCCAGCACGTCAGCGTCGAAGTGCGGCGAGACCGCGAAGCGCGCGCCCGCGGCCGCGGCCGCGCGGACCTGGGCGGGCTCGGTCACCGACCCCACGCCGACGATGGCGCCGGCCTCCTGCGACAGGCGGCGGATGGCCTCCAGCGCGCCCGGTATGGTGAGCGTGATCTCGAGCAGGGCGAGACCGCCCTTCAGGCAGGCCCGGCCGGCCTCCACCGCCTGGTCCGCGGTCTCCGTGCGGATGACCGCGAAGGCGCGTCGCGCCTCGATCTCGGCCAGCAGGACGGGGACGCTCACATCCGCTTTCGTAGCACGACCCGGGCCGGCGACCCGTCGGCCCCGACGATGCGCAGGGGCAGGCAGGCCATGTCGTACTCCCCGGGGTCCGCCTCGGAGAGGTCCAGGCCCTCCACGATGATCACCCCTGCCCGCAGCAGCGCGTGATGAGCGCCGAAGTCCCGGCTCTGGAACTTCTCCACCGAGAGGTAGTCGATCCCCACCAGCTTGATCCCGGCCTGCACCAGGTGCGCGGCGGCGGCCGTGGTGAGGTAGACGAAGTCCTCCTGGAACTCCGGGCTCTTGAGCTGCCCGGACATCCGCGTCCGGAAGAGGATCCGGATCTCGTCGGTCAGGTCGAGGGCCTGGACGTCCCGGAGGTCGATGCAGTCGCGGGCCGCCACCTGGACCACGAGGACCTTGCCCATGAGGATCTCCAGGGGCAGGGCCTCCACCGTGGCCCCCTCGGCCAGGAAGTGGTACGGCGCGTCCACGTGGGTGCCGGAGTGGACACCCATCGTGACCTTGGCCACGTTGTAGGGCTTCCCGTCCGCGATCCGGTGGCTGAACTCCATCTGGAAGCGCGGGTCGCCCGGGAACGTCGGCACGTCGGCCGACAGCGGGACCGTCACGTCGATGAACCTGGACATCGCGAAGGGTTCGGAGCGTAACATAATTTCACGCGCCGGCAGCCTCCATGACGTCCAACGAGGTTGACACGGCCCCGCGCCGCCTGTTAGCGTGGAGTACCTTTGCGGAGGACCCTCTTGTACCGTCTTCGGGGTGCTCTTCTCGTCGTCCTCGCGCTGTCCGCGCCTTCCGTGATCGCCCGTCCGCCCGGCGGGGGTCTCGTGGGCTGGGTCGAGGACACGCGCGGCACTCCCGTGTCCGGAGTCGTGATCTCGTTGTTCGGCAAAGGTGTGGACGCGGCGGGCCTGGTCACCCTTTCCGACAGCGGGGGGCGCTTCTTCCTCCCCTCGCTTCCCGCGGGCTCCTACACGCTGCGCGCCCTGGCCGCGGGCCACCTGCCCGCGCCCGCGCGCCAGGTGACGGTGCTGCCCAACCGCGACTCGACGTTCACCGTCAGCCTCACGCCTTTGAAGGGAGATCCCGCGCCGCCTCCGGCCGCCGATGCCGCCATCCAGCCGGTTGACGATCCCGCCGCCGACGCGGCCGCGGAGCTGCGGTGGCTGCTGCGGCACAAGCGCCGTTCCGTCCTCGAGGACCTTGGCGAGACGGTGCCCTCGGAGCCGACCGTGGCCGCCGACGCGGCAGTGGGCCCCGCGCACCTGGCGTCGTGGCTCGAGGAGCATCTCGCGCAC
>DAINRN010000719.1:0-1685 GCA_036741815.1 Acidobacteriota bacterium | reverse complement strand
AACGGGCCTCCGGTTGTTACCTTTCGTACTTGTCCCGGGACAAGTTGCTGAAGTGGTATGGCCGCCCGGACGCGTTGCCTGAACCGGGGATGCGCTCTCGCGGGACCTACTGCGCAGCCGCCGCCCGCACCGCGGCCAGCTCGGGCAGATCTGGATCCGCGTCGCCCCAGTAGCGCGCGGCCTCGGCCCGGGCGCTGGCCGCCTGCGCCCGATCGCCGCGGTGCTCGGCCACCAGGGCCCGCGCCAGGTGCGACCCGCCGTACGCGGCGTCGTGCTCGATCATCTGCTGGGCCATGAAGGCGGCGAGGTCCCATTCGCCCGTGTCGCGCGCGAGCTGGCCCATGGCCTCGAGGCGGAAGAGGGCCTGGATCCAGGCGTCGGGGCCTGGAAGCGCGCGCAGGGTGCGGGCGACATCCTCGAGGATGCGCCTTCCTTCCGTGTTCGCGCCCTCGCGGATCAGCAGCTCGCCGCGGAGCATGTCGATCCACGGCTGTACCTGGCGGCGCGAGATGCCGATGCCCGCCGCGGACGCGGGGACGCCGGCCAACTCCCCCTCCGCCGCCGCCAGCGCCGCCCGGGCCTCGGTGGTCCGCTTCCGGGCCAGGAGCGCGTTGCCCGTGAGCGCGTGGCCCACCGCGCGGGTCGCGACCCACTTCCCCTGTGTCATCCGGCCCGCGGCGTCGGCCGCCTCGTCCCATCGCTGCCGGCCGAGCAGGAAGACGGTCAGCAGCTTCTGGTTGTACTCGGCGTAGTCCGTCAGGGCCGGCAGCGCCGTCGCCTCGCGCATGGTGGCCTCGGCCTTCTTCATCTGCCCCTTGTGCTGGTAGGCCATGGCCAGCAGGTCGAGGTTGTGGACGTGGTGCCAGTCCAGCTCGGCGGGGATGCGCTCCGCGGCGTAGTAGGCCTTCTCCAGGTCGTCCGTCCGGCGGAAGGCGGCGATGGCGTCGTCGATGCGGCCGACGCGGCGCAGGTCGTGCCCCCACATGTGATGGGCGTGCGGGATGGACGGGGCCAGGCGAGCGAAGGCCTCGCCGTGCTCGAGGGCGAGGGGGATCTGGCCGATCGTTTCGTAGGAATGCGTGAGGTAGTGGTGGGCCGCCGCGTTGTCGGGGGCCAGCCGCATGGCCTCGAGGTAGAAGGCGGTGGAGGCGGTCCCGCCGCGCTGGCCGCGTCCCGCCGCGGAGGCCTCCTCCGCGTTCCCGCGGATGAGCCAGAGCTCCGGGTCCGCGATGTCCACGGCCAGGGCGTCGTCGATCGCCTTCTTGTACGCGGCGTGCTTGGCGGTGTCGTCGAGCGCGGCCATGGCCTCGAGCTGCCGCGCCCGCAGCGCGATCCGCCGCTGCTCGCGCGGGCTCGTCTCCGCGGCCAGCGCCTCGGCCCTGGACAGGGCCGCCCGCGCCTCCTCGGGGTCGTCCAGGCCCGAGTAGACGCGCGATAGGCCGATCCAGGCCAGGGCGAGCTTGGGGTCCAGCCGCAGCGCCTGGTTGAACGACCGCGCCGCCTCGATCCAGACGTAGCCGTGCAGGTAGTTCGTGCCCTGGTCGTAGAAGGCCTGGGCCTCGGGTGACCGCGTGGTCACCGCCTCGTGGACGTTGCCGACGCCGGACCGGAGCGGGATCGGCCGCTCGAGGACCTCGCGCGGCACCCAGCCCATGGACGCGCACTGCGCATGCGGATCGTCCTGC
>DAINRN010000718.1:0-1698 GCA_036741815.1 Acidobacteriota bacterium | reverse complement strand
GGCCAGGCGGGCCAGGACCCCTTGACGCGTGACGCTCTCGAGCGTGGCCTCGAACTCCGCACCCTGCCCGTCGAACACGCGCACGGGCGAGCCCGCGCGCAGGCGGAGGACCTCGCGTGCGTGATGCGCGGCGTGCTCGGGCAGCGAAATGCGGGATCCCGGCGCGGCGCCCGCCACGTGGAAGCGGGGGAGGCTCACGCGACAGGCCCCATGACGAGCGCAGCCCACTCGCCGTCGGAGCGCACGTCGGACGAGCCGAGCGCGGCGTAGGCGGCGGCGATCTCCGGCGCGTCGCCCTGCAGGAAGCCCGCCAGGACCGCGGAAGCACCGGGAGCGCAGAGCCCGGCGATTTCATTCCGCCTCTCGAGCAGGAGGGGCGCGGTCAGGTTCGCGACCACGAGGTCGAAGCGGCGGGGAGCAAACGGCCGGCCGCCGTCGCCCTGCACCAGCCGCGGCTCGACGCCGTTCAGGCGCGCGTGCAGCCGCGCCGATTCCACGGCGTCGGGGTCGATGTCCACGGCCGTGACCTCGGAGGCGCCGAGGAGCGCGGCGGCCACGGCCAGGATTCCGGTGCCGCCGCCGACGTCGACGACGCGCCCGAGCGGTCCGCGCATCGCGCGCGACTCGAGGGCCCCGAGGCACAGGCGCGTGCTCTCGTGCGTCCCCGTCCCGAAGGCCCGGCCGGGAAGGATCCGGACCGTGATCTCGTCCAGCGCGTCACTTCCGCCGGCGGGCTCCCACGCGGGCACGATGTGGAAGCGGCCCACGCGGAAGGGCCGGAAGCCCTCGCGGAAGCGCGCCACCCAGTCAACGTCGGGAATGGAGACCGGGGCGACGCCGGTCGCGCCGTGGGCGGGCAGGCCCGAACGAAGGTCGGCGGCGAGCCCGGGCCGCTCGGAGAAGTAGGCCACGAGCACGACCGTTCCCGCCGCCCCGGGCTTTACCTCGACGCCCGTCGTGCCCTGGTCCCACAGCGCGGCCACCACGGCGTCCTCGTCGCCGGCCCCCGCCTCCACGCGGAAGGCGACGAGCGGGACGTCGGTGGTGGGGCTCATGCCGTCCTCGGGCCGCGCCGCCCTCGGGCTAGCCGAGGATGTCCTTGACCTTGTCGAAGATCGAGCGGTCCTTGTCGGTGATCTCCGGGGCGGGCAGGGTCTTGGACAGCTCGTCGAGCAGGCGCCGCTGGGCGGCGGTGAGCTTGGTGGGAGTCACCACGCGCACCATGACGTGGAGGTCGCCGCGGCCCTTTCCCCCGAGCCGGGGCACACCCTGCCCGCGGATGCGGAAGGTGGCGCCGCTCTGCGTCCCGTCGGGAACGGATAGCCTGGCCTTTCCGCCTTCGAGGGTCGGTACCTCGACCTGGGCCCCCAGGGCCGCCTGGGTGATGGTGACGGGGACCTCGCAGAGCAGGCTGTCGCCCTCTCGCTGGAAGAATGCGTGCTCGTCCACGCGCACGACCACGAAGAGATCGCCGGGCGGTCCGCCCGCGGACCCGCCTTCGCCTTCGCCGGCGATGCGGAGCTGGCTGCCGGTGTCGACGCCCGGGGGGATGCGGATCTGCAGCTTGCGCGTGGTCTGGACGTGGCCGCTGCCGCTGCAGGCGCGGCACGGTGTGGCCACCATCCGTCCCGTGCCCCGGCAGCGGCCGCAGGTGCGGGCCACGCTGAAGAACCCCTGCTGGAAGGCCACCTGCCCGCT
>DAINRN010000717.1:0-1702 GCA_036741815.1 Acidobacteriota bacterium | reverse complement strand
CCCGGCAAGGACCAGCGCGACAAGGCCAAGGACGCCATCTGGCGGAACGGCCTCCTGGTCCTGCCTTGCGGCGAGCGGTCGGTGCGCTTCCGCCCGCCGCTGAACCTGTCCGCGGCGGAGGCCGACGCGGGGCTGGACATCGTGCGCAGGAGCCTGAAGCAGCTTTAGCCCTTTTCGAGGGGGTGGCCGATGATCGAGCGGGAAGCCGCGATCAAGATCTACAACGAGGCCCTGGGGGCGAAGGGCGCCAAGGGGAAACTGGTGCGGGTGGCGGCCGAAGGCTACTACGAGGTCACGCTCGAGTCCGGGGGCAAGAACTTCACGACGCTGCTGCCGATCTCGAGCACGGTGATCCTGGCGGGCGAGGCCGAGGAAGACTTCGCCACGGTCGAGGTCGAGCGCTGAAGGGCTGACGAGTTGGCACGACCGCTCAAGGTCGCGCACTGCGGCCTCGGCCCCATCGGACGCTCCATCGCCCGCCTGGTCCACGAGACCGACGGGCTGAAGATCGTGGCCGCCACCGACATCTCGGCGGAGCACGCGGGCAAGGACCTGGGGCCGATGCTCGGCCTGCCGCGCAAGATCCGGGTGAAGGTGGAGGGCGATCCCGCGCGGTTCTTCCGCAAGACGCGGGCGGACGTCGCGGTGCTCACCACGTCGTCCTCCATCCGCGCGGTCAAGCCGCAGGTCCTGTCGCTCGTCCAGCGCGGGATGAACGTGATCACCACCTGCGAGGAGATGGCCTTCCCCACCCCGGCCCACCAGGGCCTCTTCAAGGACATCGACCGCGCCGCCCGCGCGCGGAAGGTGCGGGTCCTGTCCACCGGCGTGAACCCCGGCTTCGCCATGGACGCGCTCGTCCTGGCCTTGACCGCCCCCTGCGCCCGGGTGGAGCGCGTGGCGGTGACGCGGGTGGTGGACGCGGGCACGCGCCGGCTCCCCCTGCAGCGCAAGGTGGGCGCGGGCCTGAACCTGGCCCAGTTCCGGCGTGCCATGACGGAAGGCACCGTGCGCCACGTGGGGCTGCTGGAGTCCGTGCACATGATCGCCGCCGGCCTGGGCTGGAAGCTGGAGCGGGTGGACGAGACCCTAGAGCCCGCCATAGCCCCGCGGGACCTCGACACCGAGCACCTGCGCATCGCCGCGGGCGCCGCCGCCGGCATCAAGCAGGCCGCCCGCGGCTACCGCGGCGGCGAGCTCGCCATCAGCCTGGACCTCCAGATGTACGTGGCCGCGGAGTCGCCGCGCGACCACATCCTCATCGACGGGATCCCTCCCATCGACATGACCATCGCGGGCGGCGTGGCGGGCGACGTGGCCACCGCCGCCATCGTGGTCAACGCCATCCCCGCGATGCTCGCGGCGCGTCCCGGCCTGCTCACCATGAAGGACCTGCCGCTCGTGCACGCCCTGAACCCGCTGGACCTGAAGGCGCGAAAGGCCTGAGGCATCAAAGGCCCGGGTCGCGCTCGAGATCCTTCACCGTCACGGTCCGGAGCCACCGCCTACTCGACGACTCGAACCCGGATGATGAGCCGCGTCGCATCCTTCGACTCGAACCATGCGACGAATTCCTGGACGAGGTCGAACTGGATGCGGTTCGGGCCGGGCTTGGGAGGCGCGATCACGTCAAGCCCGAGCGTCGCCGACTGGCCCGGCGCGAGGGGAGCGGGCAGGTTGCCGCGCACGCG
Organism: Acidobacteriota bacterium; assembly: GCA_036741815.1. Taxonomy (GTDB): domain Bacteria; phylum Acidobacteriota; class Vicinamibacteria; order Fen-336; family Fen-336; genus DAINRN01. Next base: position 11 of record DAINRN010000717.1, on the reverse strand, counting down.
CGTGTAGGCCG
>DAINRN010000716.1:0-1707 GCA_036741815.1 Acidobacteriota bacterium | reverse complement strand
CGCGCGTCAAGATCTGCTGCATTCAATCCGTGGCCGAGGCCGGGGCCGCGGTGCGCCACGGCGCGGCGGCCCTGGGCCTCGTTTCCCGGATGCCAAGCGGCCCTGGCGTCATATCGGACGAGACGATCGCGCGGATCGCCGCCTTCGTCCCGCCGCCGGTGGCGACGTTCCTGCTCACCTGCCGGCAGGACGCCGCCTCGATCATCGACCAGCAGCGGCGGCTGCGCACGACCGCGGTGCAGGTCTGCGACCGCCTGGTGAGCGGCAGCTACGCGGACCTGCGGGACGCGCTGCCCGGGGTCCGGCTCGTGGCCGTCGTGCACGTGACCGGGCCGGGATCCGTGGAGGAAGCGGTGGCGGTGGCGCGTGAGGCGGACGCGATCCTCCTGGATTCGGGCCGGCCCGACGCGGCGGTCAAGGAGCTGGGCGGCACCGGCCGGCGCCACGACTGGGCCCTGAGCCGGAGGATCCGCGAAGCCGTGGACGTGCCCGTCTTCCTGGCCGGCGGCATCACCCCGGATAACGCGGCCGAGGCGGTGTCGGCCGTGGGCCCCTTCGCCATCGACGTCTGCACCGGGGTGCGCACGGCGGGCGCTCTCGACGACGCGAAGCTCGAGAGACTGTTCGCGGCGCTGGGCGCCTAGCCGGAGCTCAGGCTTAGGCGGCGGGGACCGCGCTCTCGGCTTCGAGCGGCCGCGTCCGGTCCAGCCGGAACCGCTCCGCGCCACGGGGTGGGAGCTGGATCTCGGTCGCGAGGCGAAGCGCGGCCAGCGCGCGGATGGTGTGCCACGTCATGTCCAGCTCCCACCAGGCATGGCCGTGCCGGGCGGACCGCTGGAAGGCATGGTGGTTGTTGTGCCAGCCCTCGCCCCAGGCGATGAGGCCGACCCACCAGCAGTTGGTCGAGCCTTCCGGCGTGTCGTACGTGCGGTACCCGAAGGTGTGGGCGGCGGAGTTCACGAACCAGGTGGAGTTCAGGCCCACCACCAGCCGCACGAAGACTCCCCAGACGACGAACGACCATCCGCCCCACGCGAAGAGCGCCAGGCCCACGAAGATGTTGGGGTAGACGTGGAGGCGGTTCAGCACGCAGTGCACCGGATCCGCGACGAGCTCCGGCGCGTGGCGCGCTTCCATCTCGCGGTACTCGACGCCCAGCTTCGTGAGGATCCATCCCCAATGGCTCCACCAGAAGCCGTCCTTCGGCGTGTGGAGGTCCTTGCCCGGCCGATCCGACAGGGTGTGGTGCATGCGGTGCATGGCCACCCACGAGATGGCGCCGCCCTCGCTGGCGAGCATGCCGCACACCGTGAGCAGGTACTCCAGCGGCTTCGGCACCTTGAAGCCGCGGTGGGTGAGGAGGCGGTGGTAGGTCAGGCAGATCCCGATGGAGGCCGAGATCCAATAAAGGATGAAGGCGACGCCGACGGCGCTCCAGGAGAACATCCAGGGCGCGGCCAGCGCGCCCAGGTGGATGACGCCGAAGTACACGACGTTCACCCAGTCGAACCGCTTTCCGTTCCAGGTCAAGGTCAAGGAGCCTCCTCAGGGCAACGACGCAGGCGACAGGCTAGCACCCGCAGCCGGGCGGCATTGTCAGAGTTGTGTAATACCTGTCGGTGACGGCCCGCGGAGCCATTCGGCCCGGTCCGCTCCGCCCGCGTCGGCCCTTAGCCCTTTGGCGTGTTTCTTGCTGATTCCAAAGGG
>DAINRN010000715.1:0-1708 GCA_036741815.1 Acidobacteriota bacterium | reverse complement strand
CCCCGGCGCTCCGCCTCCGAGAACAGGTCGAGGAGCACCTTGCCCCGCGGCGAGAGCTCTGCCACGCGCAGCGGCCGCTGACCCTGGACGAACAGCGTCAGGTGGTCCTGAAGCAGCGCGGCCCAGAGCTGGGCCAGGCCGCGCGGCGTGGCGCGCTGGCCCCGGGCCAGGGGCTCCCTCGAGTAGGCTGCCGCGTCCTCGGCGGTGGCGGCCACCAGCAGGCTCGGGCTCCCCGCCAGGGCCACACCGGCAGGCGGCCCGTCCCGGACCTCCAGCGTCGCCGGGCGCGAAGCCGCCGCCTCCACCACCGCGTTCATGGCGGCGGCGGCTCGGGCCGCGCGCTCCACGGTGGACGGCGCGTCGGCTTTGCCGGAGAGGAGCAGCGCCGGCCCCAGCTCCGTGGAGACGAGCACGACGTCCTCCGACGGGCGGTCGGCCGCCGCCGCGGGGAAGTAACGCGGCCGGAAGGACGCCTCGGACGGGCTCATCACGACGAAGGCAACGCCGCCCGAGGACGTCCCGCCGCGGGCCTGCACCACGATCGGGGTCTGCACCTGCGTCCCGGCGGTCGGGGGGGCGGGCACGACGGCGACGATCTCGTTGGCCGTGGCCGAGACGAGCAGCGCGGGCTCGCCGCCGACCGTCATCCGGTTCGCGCGCACATCCGGGTCGAAGCCGTGCCCCCGCAGCGTCACCTGCGTCCCCGCCGGGCCGCTCTGGGGCGTCACCCCCGTGACCAGGGGCATGCGGCCGAGGATGATCTCCGCGGGCCGGCCCGACTCACCGGCGGCCTGCACGGTCACCGGCACCAGCCGTCCCTCCAGGAACGGCAGGTTGGGCAGCACGATGCGCAGCGCCGTGGGCGAAGACTCCTTCACCGCGGCGGGAAGGCCTCCGACCTCGACCTCGAGGGACGGGGCCGCGAGGTTCGAGCCGCGCAGCACGACCTGGCTGCCCGGCAACGCCACGGGCGGGTCCACCGACGTCACGCGCGGGCCGCGGTAGATCTTGAGGAAGAGCGCGTTCGACCGGCCGCCCCGCGTCTGGACGCGCACCGTGGTGTCCGCGACCGCGAGGGAGGCCGGCACCGTCACCGCGAGCTGGGTCTCCGAGGCGGAGGTCACCTGGCCGGACTCTTCGCCGAAGCGGACAGTGTCGCCCGCGGCCTTGGGGTCGAAGCCGGTGCCGACGATGGTGATCGTCTGCCCGGGCTCCGCCTTGGGCGGGGTCACGGAGGTGATGACCGGGGCCGCCGGCCGCAAGCGGAGGAAGACCCAGAGCGTGACGCCCGCGAGCGCCGCCGTCACCAGCGCCACGATGGCCAGGCGCGGGATCGCGGGCCCGCGCCGGCGTGCCACGGGCTTCGCCCGTCCCGCGATGGCCGCCAGCGACGGCGCGGGAGGTGGGGGCGAAAATCTCTCACGCACCCCGACCGGGACGATCGACGGCAGCTCGCTCGTGTAATCGGGCCGTACCTTCTTCGCCGCGGCGGCGGGTGCGGGTGCCGCGGGCGCCGGGGACGGTGCCGCGAGCGAGGGGTCGTCGATGATCACCGCGGGCACGGGGGCGAGCGCCTTGCCGCTCTGCGCCTCGGCCGGCTGCGGGGCGGGCTTTGGGGCCGGGGTCGGGGCCGGCTCCGGCACGGTCGGCGCCGCCTCGCCCATGTCGAGCTCGAACGGCTGCTCTTCCATGTCGAGGATGATCGGCG
>DAINRN010000714.1:0-1720 GCA_036741815.1 Acidobacteriota bacterium | reverse complement strand
TAGCTCGTCGGAGATCCCGTTGAACACCTTGATGAGGTCGCCCACGCGGTCGGGGAAGAAGAACGCGCCGCCGGTCTCCTGGGCGACCTTCCTCAGGAACCCGCGGGGGCTGCGGGCCATCAGGCCCGAGGCGCCGCGGATGCCGACGCAATAGACCGTGGCCTCGACCGCGCGCGCGTAGTCCACGACCTCCTGCTCCTTCATCGAGCTCGTGGTGTCCGCGCCGTCGGAGAAGACCACGATGGCCTTGCGGCCGGGCTGGTCCTTGATCCGGTTCAGCGCGTAATGGAGGGCGTCGTAGAGGCTGGTGCCGCCCCAGGCCTGCAGCGCCTCCACGAACTGCTCGAGGCGGGCGACGTCGCCCGTGAACTCCGCGCTGCCCTTGATGCTCTCGTTGAACTGCACGACCAGCGCCTCGTCCACGTCGGTGAGCTTGTAGACGAAGGCCAGGGCGGCCTCCTGGAGGAAGTGCATGTTGTCGCGCATGCTGCCGCTGGCGTCGAGCACAAGCACCACCGATAGCGGGATCTTCTCCCCCGAGGTGTTGCCCGCGGCCTCCCGGAAGTACGTCACCTCCTGGCGCACGCCGTCCTCGAAGACGTCGATGTCCGAGGGGCCCAGGCCGCGGATGAACTTGCCGCCCTTGTCGTGGACGACCGCGGTGAGCGAGACCATGTCCACCGCGGACTCGAAGGTGAACAGGCGGGGCACGGCCGGCGAAGGGCTCGGGCTCGGCGTCTGCGCGGCGAGGAAGAGCGGCCGGGCGGATGCCAGGGCCAGGGCCGCGCCCGCGAGAAGGGCCAGCCGCCTCACGTCGCGGATACGGCCGACGCGGGCCGGCGCGCGAAGCGCCGTACGACGAGGAAGGCCACCAGCAGGAGGCCCGCCGCGACCAGCACGGGCACCACCACGGCCAGGATGAAGAGGACGATCGCGGCCACGTCCTCCACGAAGCTCAGGACGGGGTTGGCCAGGCCGCCGGTGAGGGCCGTGGACCCCGCGCGCAGCAGCGACTTCGCGGCGTGGGGGACGAGGGCCGCCGGCGCGCCCACCGCCGCCCCCAGGGCCAGGGCGGTGAGGGGATCGGAGACCTGCCACATCACCGACGCCGCCAGCAGGGTGCCCGCCGCCGGGCGCAGCACGGTGGACAGCGCGTCGAGCGTGTGGTCGACCGCCGGGAACTTGTCACCCACGATCTCGATGAGGGTGGCCGCCCCGAAGAGGACCAGCGCCCGGTTCGAGGCGATGAAGTGGAACGAGGGGCCGAGCTCGATGAAGCCGCCGCGGGCCAGGGCCCCCGCGAGGAGGAGGGGGAGCCAGGCGCGCAGGCCGGCGCAGGCGGCCAGGCCGATGCCCAGGGCCACCGAAGGCACGATCTCCGTCCAGGCCGCGGCCTCCATGACGGCAGCATGGGGCCGTCCGCCCTAGGGTGTCAAGGGTTCCACCGGCTCGCCCGTCTCAGGGTTCAGCTCGAGGGCGAAGGTGTCGACGTTCTTCATGCGCCGGCGCGGAAAGCCCGAGAACTCCATGTGGCCGCGTTCCTGGTTCACGCGCACGAACGTCGGCGATTCCGCGCGCAGGTCGACGCCCAGCGATCCCGAGGCCAGGTCGCGCCACGCCGTCTCCTCCTCCGCCGGGCCCTCGTTGGACTGGTAGGCGATGCGCAGGAGCCGCGTCCCCACCTTGACGGGCACGTCGATCTTGAGGGCGATGCGGCCCG
>DAINRN010000713.1:0-1723 GCA_036741815.1 Acidobacteriota bacterium | reverse complement strand
GGGCGGGACCTTCGCGAAGACCCTGCCCCAGCGCGAGGGCCGCGCGGAGCGCGTGCGCGCGGCGGACGCCGCGCTCGGCGAGGTGGTGGCGCAGATCAAGAAGCGCGGCATCCGCCACCCGTTCGTGAAGAACTACGTCCTGGCGCGGACCACGCCCCTGACCCGCGCGCGCAAGACCCTGCCGGGGTTCGACCAGACCTTCGCGCGGCTGCTCACCGCGATCCAGGAGTTCGACGTGGGCAAGGTCCGCTACGAGGACGTCCAGCGCTCGGCGGTCTACGCCGCGCCGGCCCCGGAGTAGGCTCCTAGCCGAGGGCGCTGCCCGCCTGACGGGCGAGCAGGCCGAGGCCCTTCGCCCTGGCTTCGGACTGCACCTCGCGCAGACGCCCGCGGCCCGCATCGGCGCGGCCCGCGCGTATCTCGACCTCCGCGGCCAAGAGCCGCGCTTGCAGCTCATAGACGGTGAGCCCAGCGGCGTGCGCCTCGCGGGCCGTTGCCTCCAGGCTCCTGGCCGCGCCCGCGGAATCACCCGCGACGGCGCGCACCTGCCCCTCGGCCACCGCCACCGGGAAGCGCACCTCCGGGGGAGTCACCGCGCGGACGAGCGCGCGCGCCTTGCGTACCTCGGCCTGGGCGGCGGCCACGTCGCCCACGGCCACGAGGGCGCGGGCGTGCAGCGCGCGGGCGGAGGCCTCGTGCTCCGGCGAGCCGGCCTTCAGGAAGGCGTCGGGAAGGTCGCGGAGCTGGGCCTCGGCCTCCCGCGCGCGCCCCTCTTCGAGGGCCAGCGCGGCCAGCATCATCCGGCTCTCGGCGGCGGCCTTCGTCTCGCCGATCCGCGTGCGGATGGCCAGGGCCTCCTCGTGTCGGCGGCGGGCGCCCGCGAGGTCGTCCTTCCACAGCAGGACCTCGCCCAGGCCCGCCAGGGCGGTGGCGATGAAGCCCTGGTTCTCCGCGGCGCGCGCCAGGCGGAGGCTCTCCTCGTAGCGCGCCCGCGCCTCCTCGATCTGGCCGAGCAGGAGGGCCATGAGGCCGAGGTTGTCGAGGCAGATCGACTGCCCCACCCCGTCGCCGCCCTCGCGGTTCAGGGCCAGGGCCTCGTCGTAGTGGCGGCGGGCGGCCGTGAAGTCGCCGCGCTCCTTCAGCTCGTTCCCGAGGCCGGTGAGCGCCGAGGCGATGCCCATCCGGTTGCCGACCTTGCGGAAACCGGCCAGGGATTCCTCGTAGGCGGCCAGGGCGCCCGGGTGATCGCCGGTCTTCGCCTTGATGTTGGCGAGGTTGAACGTCGCGACGGCCATCCCGTAGGGGTTGCCGACCTTCCGGAACAGGACGAGCGACTCCTCCCGCCGGCGGCGGGCGCCCGGGAGATCGCCCTGGGCGTCGAGGACGTTGGCCAGCGTGTTGAGCATGCGGGCCATGCCGTGCTCGTCGCCGATCTCGCGGCGGATGGCCAGCCCCTGCTCGGCCGCCCGCCGCGCGCCGTCCAGGTCGCCCGCGTCCTCCAGCCCGTTGCTGAGGTAGAGCAGGGAGAGGGCGACCCCGCCGCGGTCCGCCGCCGCCTCGTACAGCGTGCGGGCGGCCAGCGCCGCGGCCGTCGCCTCACGCGGCTGGCCCAGCTGCCGCAGCGCCCAGGCCTCGGCCAGGCGCGCGCGCGCCACCAGGAGCGAGGCCCCGAGCGCCTGCGCCTTGACCGCGGCGCGCGACGCCTGCTCGCGCTCCGCCTTGA
>DAINRN010000712.1:762-1728 GCA_036741815.1 Acidobacteriota bacterium | reverse complement strand
CGGAGGCTGGGCCGCGGCGCCCGCTTGCGAGGGCTCATGCCGCGGGCGGGGGCTCCGGCGGCGGCTGCGTCAGCGCGGCCTCGGTCCTGGCCATGGCCGCGGCGTTCTCGCGGTACCCGGCCTCGGCCTCGATCTCCGCCAGCTCCTCCTCGGCGGACACGCCGTCACGCGCCCACTGGCCCTTCTGCAAGTTCGCGTAGAAGGTCGCGTAGGACATTTGCCCCTTCTGGACGGCCTCCAGCCCAGCACGCACCTCGTCGGGGGTGGCCTTGACTTGGAAAAAGTCGGTGGGCAGCTCGACCTTGACGTCCTCGGGCATCTCGCCCGTCCCCGTGAACCACCAGACATGCCATCGGAGGATGCGCGTCATACCCGCCGCCGCGGCGCCTGAGATCGAGCGCAGGGACGCGCTGTCCCCGCTGTGGTGGATCTTGATCTCGGTCGCGGTAACAGGCCGGCCACCGACGTCCTCGAGGAGCCGGGCCCCGAGCGTGGCCATGAGACGCTCTTTCCTGCCCATGGCTTCCCGGATCGCGCCCAGCCCGGCACCGCTGAACTCGAGCACGCCGGCCTGGCTGTTCTCGCCGAGCCTCCAGACGACCGGCCCGACTCGCAAGGCGGAGTCCGTGGGCACGCCGGACGCCCAGTACGTCGGGATCGCCGTGTAGAAGAGCCCGTGCTCGTGGTCGGCGCTGTTCCGGTAGTGCCCGATCGAGACGTCGGCCAGGTCCACCATCGGCGGCTTGGACACGTCCGGCGTCACCCCCTCGGTCCCGATGAACGTGAAGGGGATGAAGTCCAGAGCCTGGCCCCGGCGCATGGGCATCACCCACTCGCCAGCGACGAACGTGCCCTTGTTCTCCGCGCTGCTCGACCAGGTCCGCATCTGGTACTTCCCGTCGAGGAGGGCCAGCTCGCGGTAGCGGCACTGCGTCTCGTGGGAGAAGGTGTTTCCCGGGTCGGACG
>DAINRN010000712.1:0-752 GCA_036741815.1 Acidobacteriota bacterium | reverse complement strand
GCTCCGGGTCCGGGCCGACCTGGGCGGTCCGCCAGTTGATGATGTTGTCGGCTGGGATCGTCACCCAGTACGGCCGCGCGTCCACGCTCGGCGCCACGGGGGTCCCATCCGGGCCCTTCCCTGGGGCCGGCATCTCCAGGAGGATCCCGTAGCGGCCCTCCTTGAGCTGGCTCGTCACGACGCGCAGGGCGACGACGTCCAGTGGCTCGCCGCGGAGGGTCACGTCCTCGAGGTGGCCACGCACCGCCTCCGGAACCGCTACGGTCGGCTCCTGCGGGAACACGGCGCCGGCCAGGGCCGTGACCGTCCGGGCCATGGCGTTGTAGTACTGGGCCCGCTGCTTGTAGAACTCGTAGTCCTCGTCCGACATCCCGGCCGGCTTGGGCAGGTACTCCGGGCCCTTCCCCTTCACGGCGTCTGACCCATCGATGAGGTCGCGGCACCGCGTGCGCAACGCTTCGGTGGCCTTCAGGTCCGGGTGTACGGTCGAGACGTCCGCGTCCGCCATTCTTCGCTCCTATGAGGGGATGGGCCGTCCCGTTAAGGCGTGGGTCATGCGTGCTGCCTGGGGCCCGCCGGTCAGCTTGTTAAAGGCGCCCGATGCCGCGTCGATCTGGTCCGAGAAGCCGTGGACGCCATCGAAGTTGTGGGCCTCGACGAGGAACGGCTCGTTCCAGGGCCCCGCCAGGAGCTCCACGTTCCCCGCCTCGGCCTGGGAGGAGAGCGGGCCAGCGCGCGTCACCTGGTCCCCG
>DAINRN010000711.1:0-1731 GCA_036741815.1 Acidobacteriota bacterium | reverse complement strand
GACGAGCAGCTCGAGGAGATCTCCGAGGAATGGCTGGCGGAGAAGCGGCTCGGAGAGATGGGCTTCACGCTGGGCCGGTTCTCGCTGGACGCGCTCGCGGGCGTGCGGGTCGCGCTCTGTCTGTCCAGGGAGCGTGTGGAGGCGTTCTGCTCCTGGCTCGAATACCGGGGAGGGCGCGCCGTCGTCCTCGACCTCATGCGCAAGCGGCGGGACGCCGTCTCGGGGACCATGGACCTGCTGCTGGCCCAGTCGCTGCTGGACCTGAAGGCGGAGGGCCTCGACGAGGCCAGCCTCGCCAACGCGCCGCTGGCCAACGTGGGCGGGCCGCGCGGCCCGCTGGACCGCGGCGTGGCCGCGCTCTTCGAGAACCTCAACGCCTTCTACGGCTACAAGAACCTCTTCCAGTTCAAGAAGAAGTTCGATCCCCGCTGGGAGGGCCGCTACCTCGTCTATCCGCACGGCTCGGAGCTGCCCCGGATCGCGGTGGCCATGACTCTGGTGCACCGGTCGGGCGGCCTGTGGCGGCTGCTGCTCAAGCGCTAGAGTAGCCCCATGCGCCTGGCCGCCGCCGCCGCCTTGCTGCTGCCGCTGGCCACGGCCGCCTCGCCGCGCACCGAGTCGTTCACGCTCCGCGGCCAGCGCCAGACCCTCCATGTCTACGGCGCGCCCGGCGGCCCCGTGGCCGTCCTCGCCAGCGGCGACGGCGGCTGGACCCACCTGGCCCCGGACGTGGCGGACCTCCTGGCCGGCAAGGGCTGGTTGGTGGTGGGCCTGGACAGCAAGGCCTACCTCTCGAGCTTCACCTCCGGCGCCGCCACGCTCCGCGCGGAGGACGTCCCGCGGGATTTCGCGGCCCTCCTCGACTACGCGGCCCCCGGCGCGGCCGCGCGCGCCACGCTCCTCGTCGGCGTCTCCGAGGGCGCAGGGCTGGCGGTGCTCGCCGCCGGTGACGACGCGGTGAAGGCCAGGATCTCCGGCGTGATCGTCCTCGGGCTTCCCGACAAGAACGAGCTCGGCTGGCGCTTCCGCGACTCGATGATCTACGTGACCAAGGGTGTCCCGAAGGAGCCGCTCTTCAGCGCGGCGGACGTCATGGCCAAGGTGGCGCCGGTCCCCGTGGCCGCGCTCCATTCCACGCGCGACGAGTTCGCGCCCGTGGACGAGATCAAGCGGGTGATGGACCGGGCGCGCGAGCCCAAGCGTCTCTGGCTCATCGACGCGGAGAACCATCGGTTCGGCGGCGCGGAAGCGGAGCTGGGCCGCAAGCTGGCGGAGGCGATCGACTGGATCGGGGCCCAACGCCGGTGACCCTCGCCACACCGCGAGTTGACGGCGGACGTGGAACCACCTATGGATATGCCGACTGGAGGCCTCATGAAGCGTCGATTACCGGCCCTTTTCGGGGTGCTTTTCCTCGCCGTGCTCCTGGGCCATTGCAGCGACGACTCGTTCACGGAGCCGTCGGCTCCGCCCACCGCGGCGACTCCCGTTCCCCCGCCCAACCCGCTGCCGACCATCCCCCCACCGTCCGGGGGCCCGACGGGGAACCAGCCGCCCGTGCCGGAGTTCAAGGTCACGCCCTTCCCGGCCACCGGCCAGGCGCCACTCGACGTCAACTTCAACCTCTGCCCCACGGCGGATCCCGACGGCGACAAGATCATCTTCTTCTTCGACTACGGGGACGGGACGACCGCCCAGGGCCCGCCGTGCCGGCAGCAGAACACCTACCAC
>DAINRN010000710.1:0-1732 GCA_036741815.1 Acidobacteriota bacterium | reverse complement strand
CCCGCCGTCCGCACCAGACTGCGGCCTCCGGCGGCCGCGTCGGCGAGGGCGCGCTCGAGGCCGTCCTTCAGCTTGTCGATGCCTGCGCCCACTTGCTGGGTGGCGGCCCGGGTTTCGGTGGGCAGGGCGGTGGTCAAGAGGGCCTGCAGGCGCCGGAAGTCCGCCGCCACCCCCGCGGCCGCGTCTTCGAGGGCCGTCCATTCGCCGCGGCGTCTCTCGGCCTGTCGAACCGCCAGGAGCAGCTCGCCGCTGCGCGTCAGGACGGTATCGAGCTTCTCCGCGCCCACCCGGAGGGTGTCTCCATCGCGGCGATCGAGGACCGGCGGCCCGAGGGCCGTCGCCGGCGTGGGAGCGGGCGCCTCGGGAACGGCGGCAACGGGCCGGGCGGCGGGCACGGAAGCCATCAGGCGCGAAGTCAGCGCGGCCAGGGGGGAGGCAGCGAGCGATTGCTTCTCCTTGAGGCGTGCACCCGCGTCCTGGATGGCGTCCGCGGTCGCGAAGAGGATGGCGAAGGCCTCCGTGTCGAGAGCCCGCTCCCCGTCCCGGGCCCGCGCCAGGATGTCTTCCAGCCCGTGGCAGGCGCCCTCCACCAGGCCCACGTCCACCGCGCGCGAGGCACCCTTCAGGTTGTGCGCCGTACGGAAGAGCGATTGGAGCAGGCCCGCGGGATCGCCTTCGCCGGCCTCAAGAGCGAGCAGGTCCCGGTTGAAGCTCGAGACGTGCTCTTCCACCTCCTCGAGGAAGGTGGACATGAGGCTCTCGATGAGGGCGGTCTTGTTCATCTCACCGCTTCATTTCACCGCATCATCTCGGTCAGTCTCCGGCCCGCATCGCTCAAGACCTGTGCCGTCCGCTCCGCCTGCTGGGTGGCCGCGAGGTGCTGGCTCGATGCCTGGTTGATGTTGCTCATGGCGTGATGGATCTGCGACATCCCGGTGGCCTGCTGCCCGGCCGAGGCCGCCATCTGGCCCACCACCTGCCCCGACTCCGTCACCGTATCCCCCAGGGCGCGGATGGTGTCTCCGGCCTGAAGGGCGACCTTGACCGCCGCGTCGACGCTCCGTTTGCCCTCCTCGGCCGCCGCTACCGCGCTCGTCGTGGCCTTCTGGATCTGGCCGAGGATCTGCCGCACCTGCGCCGTGGCCTTCTTCGACTGATCGGCCAGCGCCTTGACCTCCCCTGCCACAACCGCGAACCCCTTGCCCTGCTCCCCGGCGCGCGAGGCCTCGATGGCGGCGTTCAAGGCCAGGAGGTTCGTCTGCTCCGCGAGGTCCTTGACGGTAGCGGTGATCTCCCCAATGGCCTGGCCCTGCTCCGCGAGCGCCATCGTCCCCACGGTGATGGCCTGGACCTGCTCCTTCACCGATCGCAGCCCCACCACCGTGTCGTCGACCGCCTTGCGTCCCGCGCGGGCGATCTCGACCGCGCGGTTGGCGGCATCGGCGACGGAGGGGGCGCGTTCCGCGGCCTGGCGGGACGTCTCCGCGACCTCGTTGACGGTGCTGACCGTCTCCGCCACGGCCGCCGCCTGTTCTTGAGCGGCCGCGGACTGCTGGGTGGTGCCGGCGAGCAGCTCCGCGGCGGCGGCCGAGATGCCGTTGGCCGTCTCCGAGACACCTGCCAGGAGCGTCTCCAGGCGCACACGCGCGGCCTTTTCGTCGGCCAGGAGGTGGCGGATGGTGGCCAGCACGGCGTTCCAGGCCTCGCCCAGCTTCCCGACTTCGTCGTCCCC
>DAINRN010000709.1:0-1734 GCA_036741815.1 Acidobacteriota bacterium | reverse complement strand
GATGCGGTGGAGAGCGGCCGGCCCGCCCGTGGAGGCGGCGATGGCGACCACCTCCGCAGGGACGTCGTGCAGGAATGCCGCCGGGGACCGAGGCGCCGCGTCCGCCCCGCCGTCCAGGGCGGCGCCCGGCGCCGGCGTCCGGGAGGGCTGCCGGTGATGGCGCACGACCTTGACCTCGGACATGGCCTTGACCTGGCGGACGAGCTCGCGGGCCTCCTCGTCGAAGCCGGGCGCGGAGGGGTCTACGGGCTTGGCCTGCACGGCCAGCGCGCCCGCGCGAATGGCCTCGAGGGAGATCGACAAGGCCTGCGCGTCGATGCTGGTGATGATCAGGATGGGGGTCGGGGCCTCGACCATGATGCGCTTGGTGGCCGCAAAGCCGTCGAGCCTGGGCATCTGAACGTCCATGGTGACGATGTCGGGGCTCAGCCGCTTCACCATCTCCAACGCCTCTACGCCGTCCGCCGCCTGACCCACGACCTCGATCTCATCATCCGCGCGCAGGATCTCCACGAGGAGGAGGCGCGAGGTGGCCGAGTCGTCGACCACGAGGACCCGGACGCGCTTCACAGGAGCTGGCCCACCGCGTCGACGAGGCCGTCGCGGCCGAAGCCGCTCTTCACGATGTAGGCGTCGGCGCCCACCTCCAGCCCACGCGCCCGGTCCTTGTCGGACGAGAGGGACGTGACCAGCACCACCGGGATCCGCCCGAGGGCCGTCGAGTGCCGCAAGGTGTCCGTCAGCGTGAAGCCGTTGAACCACCGGCGGTTGTAGCCGACTTCCTCCTGGAGGATCCGCCAGGCCTGGTGGCCGTCCGCGGCGAGCCGTACCTCGTAGCCCGCCTCCTCCAGGATCGTCTTCTCCAGCGTCCGGGTGGTGACGGAGTCGTCGGCCACGAGAAGGCGCCGGCGCACGGCCTCGGGCGCGGCGGCGGAGAGGAGCGGCCCTCGCAGCGGCGCCCGGAGTGCGCTCTCGGCCAGATCGGCCGCGCTCAGGATGAGCGCGATGTCGCCGTCTTCCAGGAGCGCGCATCCCGCCACGTTCGGCACCCGGCGCAGGCGGCGGCCGAGGGCGGTCACCACGAGGTCCTGCTCGGCCAGCAGCTCGTCGACCACGAATGCCACCCGCGAGGTCCCCGCCTCGACCAGCACTACGAAACCGCCTTGACCGCGGTCGCGGCGGGGCGGGGCCAGGCCCAGGGCCCCGGCCAGCGAGACGAGTGGAAGCAACCCCTCGTTCACGGCCAGCATCTCCCGGCCCCCCACGTTCCGCACCTCGTTGGGGCTGAGCCGGCGGAGGCCGAGCACCTGGGTGGTGGCCACCGCGAAGGTGCGCCTGGCGGACTCCACCAGCAGGGCCCGGATCAAGGTGACCGTCAAGGGCACGGTCAAACTGAAGGTCGTCCCCGAGCCCGCGACCGATTCCAGGCCCACCGTGCCGTGGAGGGCGTTCACCTGGCTCTTGACCACGTCGAGGCCCACGCCGCGGCCGGAGACGGCCGTGAGGGCGCGCGCCGTGGAGAGGCCGGGGTGGAACACGAGAGCCAGGAGGTCCCGGTCGTTCGCAGGCTCCGGCAGTCCCCGAGCGCGCGCCTCCTCACGGATCCGCTGACGATCGAGGCCGCGCCCGTCGTCCCGGACCGCGATTTCCACCTGCGCGCCCTTCAAGGCCGCGGAGACCGTGATGATGCCGGCGGCCGGCTTGCCCGCGGCCGCGCGCTCGGGCGGGGACTCG
>DAINRN010000708.1:0-1734 GCA_036741815.1 Acidobacteriota bacterium | reverse complement strand
CGCGCGAGAGTGTAGCCGCCGGACTGGCCCCGCGTGCTTCGCACGAAGCCGGCCCGGCGCAGGACGCGCATGATCTTGGCCACATGCGGTACGGAGATCCCCTCCAGGCGGCTCAGCTCCGGGATCGTGAGCACGGGTCCGCCCGCGTGCCGGCCGAGCTGCACCAGGCAGCGCAGCCCGTACTCCTCCTGCGAGCTGAGCTTCATATGAGCCCCAATTGCAGCTTGGCCGCCTCGGACATCCGGCTCTGGTCCCAGGGCGGGTCGAGCTGCAGCTGCACGTCGGCCTCCTTGACCCCGGGCAGGGCCTGGACCTTGCGCTCGATGTCCTGGCGCAGGACGTCCCCCATCCCGCAGCCCGGCGCTGTGAGCGTGAAGCGCACGGAGACCTTGCTGCCTCCCTCGGGCAGCTCGGTCGCCTCGCACGAATGCACGAGGCCCAGCTCCACGATGTTCACGGGGATCTCCGGGTCGTAGCAGGTCTTGAGCTGGTCCCAGGCCAGCTCCTGCAGGGGCTTCGTCGCGGCCTCCTCGGCGGTGGGGCCGGCCTGGACCTCCTTGCCGATGGCGTCCGCGTCCTTGGTGTCGAGCCGCACCATGTAGCCCTGCATGGTGACGAGCGTGTACGCCCCGCCCAGCGCCTGGGTGATGATCACCGGGCTTTTGTCGGGCAGCGTGATCTTGTCCCCGTAGGGGATCGCGGTGACCTCCACCTCGCGGGTCAGGATGGCTTCTTCCCTCACAGCGCGTGCCCTCCGCCGTCCCCGCTGCTCGACTCCGAGACCTCGGTCGAGACCGGCGTGGGGTCACCATTGAACGCGGCCTTCAGGGTGTGCCAGGGGAGGGCCGCGCACTTGACCCGCACCGGGAACTCGGAAACGCCGGCGAACACCGCCAGCTTCCCGAGCTCGGGCGCGGCGCGATGCTTGGCCTGCGAGGGATCGCTCGTGATGAGGTCGTGGAACCGCTCGAACAGGGCCTCGGCCTGGGGCCGGGTCTTCCCCTTCACGCTCTCCGTCATCATGGAGGCGGAGGCGGTGAAGATCGAGCAGCCCGCCCCGTCGAAGCGGACGTCCTTGATGACGTCGCCCTCCACGGCCAGGGTGACCTTGGCCCGGTCGCCGCAGAGCGGGTTGTAGCCCTCGGCCCTGCGGTTGGCCGCGGGCAGCGCCCCGAAGTTCCGTGGCTTGCGGCTGTGGTCCAGGATCGTCTCCTGGTACAGCTCGCGCAGCTCGGAGGTCACAGGAAGACCTCCCGCACCTTGTGCAGGGCGCCTACCAGGACGTCGATCTCCTCGCGCGTGTTGTAGACGGCCAGCGAGGCCCGGGCGGTGGCGGGCACGCCGTACCGCTCCATCACGGGCTGCGCGCAGTGATGCCCCGTCCGCACCGCGATCCCCTCGTAGTCGAGGACGGTGCCGATGTCGTGGGGATGCACGCCCTCGAGGACGAAGGACAGCACCCCGGCCTTCTCCCTCGCGGTCCCGATCAGCCGGACGCCCGGCACCTCGACGAGCTTCCGCGTCCCGTACTCGAGCAGGTCGTTCTCGTGGGCGGCGATGGCGTGGTGGCCGATGCCCTCCACCCAGTCGATGGCCGCGCCCAGGCCGATGACGCCGGCGATGTTCGGCGTGCCCGCCTCGAACTTGTAGGGCAGCTCGTTGTAGGTCGTCTTCTCGAAGGTGACGGAGAGGATCATGTCCCCGCCGCCCTGCCAGGGCGGCATGGCCTCGAGC
>DAINRN010000707.1:0-1741 GCA_036741815.1 Acidobacteriota bacterium | reverse complement strand
GGCTCACGATGTAGACCTTGCCGTCGCCGGCCACGGGCGACGCGTAGTAGTGGTCCACGGCGCCGCGCAGGCGGGCCTGCTTCCGGACGCTGCCCGTGGCCGCGTCGAACGTGGTCAGGATGCCGCCGTCGTTGATCATGTACAAAGCGCCGCGGTAGACGAGCGTCGTGGGCAGCTGGGGCACCGAGCGCGAGTAGCGCCACAGCAGGCTGCTCCCGGTCCGATCGCCGCGGCCCCCGGCCCGGAAGGCCAGGAGGCCGTTCTCGGACGCGGACCCGACGGTCCAGGTCCGCCACTCGTTCGCGTCGGCGGCGCCGTCCTCGTCGAGATCGATGAACGCGAAGTACTTGCGCGTCCGCTCGTCGGGCGCCTCGGCCGGGGAGATCTTGCCGTCCTTGTCCGCGTCCCTCGCGGCCAGCACCTCGGCGAACGGCGGGACGATCACCTGCTGGCCGGGGTCGTTGTCGGGCGACGCGAAGCCGTTGATGTAGATCGTGTCGCCGACCAGGACGGGCCCCGATTTCATCTCGCCGGGCAGGCCGTTCGCCCAGGAGACGATCTCGCCGGTGGCGGCGGCGTAGGTGTCCATGCGGAAGGAGCCGGGCGCCACGACCTGCAGCGGTCCTCCGGGCGGATCGTAGACGATGGGCGTGGAGTGGCCGCTGACGGCATCCGGCCGCGGCGTGCGCCAGACCTCGCGGCCGTCCGCCTGCCGGAACCCGGCCGCGAACGAGCCGCGGCTCTGGTCGCAGACGAGGACGACCAGGTCGCCGGCCAGGATGGGCGAGGCCCCCATGCCGTAGACGTTGTTGAAGGGCCCGAGGGGGGTGCGCCAGCGCTCCTCGCCCGCGAACGTGTAGGAGAGCAGGCCGTAGTCGGGGAAGAACACGTACACGTCCTTCCCGTCCGCGACCGGCGTCGGCGAGGCCGGACCGTTGCGGTTGTCGAGCTTCTCGCGGCGAGCGCGCGGGCTCTCCCGCCGCCACCGTTCCTTGCCGGTGGCACGGTCGAGGGCGAAGGTCAGCAACTTCTCTCCCTCGAAGGCCGTCACGAATATCCGGTCGCCGCTCACCACCGGCGAGGAGTACCCCGGCGGCAGGGCGGTCTTCCAGACGACGTTCCGGGTGGCGCTCAGCTCGGCCGGCAGGCGCGCGCCTTCCTGGATCCCGCCGCCGTTCGGGCCGCGGAAGCGGGGCCAGTCGCGGCCCTCCGCGGGCGCGAGCAACAGGATCAGGAGCAGGAGGAACATGTCAATCGTTGGTTCGGGATCGTCATCTTAGCACCCGGGCCGCGACGGCCATGCCGCGTTGCGCCTCCCCGGGCCGGGGGCGTATGCTCGCGCGGCATCCCCAGGGAGGCCCCGATGACGACGCACGCCGAGGAGCTGGAGCGCTACCGCGCGCAGAACCGCAAGAGCCACGAGCTGTACCTGCGGGCGGAGAAGGTCCTCCCCCTGGGCGTCTCGAGCAACTTCCGGACCTACGAGCCCTATCCCATCTACATCGAGCGGGCCCTTGGCTCGCGCATGTGGGACCGCGACGGGCGCGAGTACACGGACTTCTCGATGTGCTTCGGGGCGGCCATGGTCGGCCACGCCAACCCCGTCCTGGTCAAGACGATCGCGGAGGCGGCGGCCATGGGCACGCTCTACGGCATGCCCCACGACCGCGAGGTGCGGGCCGCGGAGCTCATCTGCGAGAGGTTCGGCCTCGAGCAGATGCGCTTCGTCAACTCCGGTTCC
>DAINRN010000706.1:0-1744 GCA_036741815.1 Acidobacteriota bacterium | reverse complement strand
CACGAAGGAAGGGCCGCTACGGAAACGCCACCGCGTAGCGGTTTAGTTCAACACTCAGTCAACTGAAAAGATAACACGGTCGGCTGAGAATGCCTGACGTAACTGATTGAGCGAAGGGCGGTTTCTATCGTTGGGCGGCCGGCTTCGCGGAGATATCTGAGGTATCCAAGGTGAACAAGTGGATTTGGCCTGCGAACGTAAACGTAAGACGCGCGAACGTCGGGGTGTGCTAGGTCGCGGGGTTCTGCGGGGACGGATCGAGGAGCTTGGGGGTCTCGCCCTCGAGGAGGCGGGGCAGCTCCGAGGGCGAGAACTGCAGGCCCACGTAGAAGGCGCCGAACTCCGCGTAGACCGCGCTGGCCTCGTCGAAGCGCATGTCGTAGATGAGCTTCTTGAAGGTCAAAGGCTCGTCCGCGAAGAGGTCCACGCCCCACTCCCAGTCGTCGAGGCCGATGGACCCGGAGATGATCTGGGTCACGGCGCCGGCGTAGTGGCGGCCGATCGTGCCGTGCTCGCGCATCATCTTCGCGCGGTCCTCGAAGCCGGCCATGTACCAGTTCCGCTGCTCGCCCCGCTTCTTGTTCATGGGATAGAAGCAGACGTGGCGCCGGGCGGGCACCTCCTGGTAGAGGCGGCCCAGGACGCGCCGGCGCTGCTCCTCCATCTCGGCGTCGAAGGCCTTGTCGAACTCCGGCGTGCCGGTCTTGAGACCTTTCTCCGTCAGACGGCCGTGGATCTGGGCCGTCATCTCGTACATGCCCAGCTCGACGATCGAGACGTAGGAGGAGGTGGGCTCGAGCACCGAGGCCAGGCCCAGGCGTGCCACGGCGAGCTGCGCGGCGTGGAGGTCCTCGAAGTCGCGCCGGAAGTGGACGAGCATGAGGTCGCCCTTGTGGCCCAGGAGGGCGACGGCGGCGGTGGCCCCGGCC
This sequence comes from Acidobacteriota bacterium, assembly GCA_036741815.1. Taxonomy (GTDB): domain Bacteria; phylum Acidobacteriota; class Vicinamibacteria; order Fen-336; family Fen-336; genus DAINRN01. The sequence goes on along the minus strand of DAINRN010000706.1, from coordinate 815 downwards.
TCGCCGCGCTGCATCTCGGCCAGGACGGAGGCGGCCTCGGCGGCCATCGTTCTGCGCTCCGGCTCCGGCCGTGCGCGCCAGTCGGTCCACCGCACCCGGAACATCTGGTGGAGCAGGCTCCAGCCTTCCAGGGTCTCGGGGACACGGGGGTCGTGCATCGCGGGCCAACCTCCGGCGTCATTCTAGTGTCGAACCAGCGGTGTAATGACTCCATCCCGGAAGGGCGGGTAATCCGGTAACATCGTTTAACCGTCGACCGCTCCTGTCGGCTTGGTGGAACCTCCCCCGTCGCTCAGAATAGGAACCGTATCGACCGTGGGTGACATCTCCAGACCGTCGTTCCGCCGGGGCGTCCGCCTCGGGTTCCTGGCCCTTCTGCCGGTCCTCGCTTCGTGCGGCGGCGGAACGCAGGGGGCCCCGCCCTCGCCGGGAGCGAAGCCGCGCGGCCTCAACGTGCGGGTGGCGCCGGTGGCCGTCCAGGACGTGGTCTACGAGATCAAGGCCCCCGGCACGCTGGAAGCGGAGGAGCTGGTCCAGATCACCGCCCAGGTGGAAGGGGCGGTCACGGACGTCCGCTTCCACGAGGGCGACCGCGTCGGCCGCGACACGGTGCTGCTGCGGATCGATCCCGAGCGCTACCGGCTGGAGCTCAGCCGCGCGGAGGCGAACTACCAGCGCGCCCTGGCCGACGCCCGACGCGCCGCCTCCGACTTCGCGCGGCGCGAGGAGCTGGCGAAGCAGCAGCTCGTGGCCGCCGAGGAGCTGAATCGCGCCAAGCAGGAGGCCGAGCGCCTGGATGCGGACACGCAGTCCGC
>DAINRN010000705.1:0-1762 GCA_036741815.1 Acidobacteriota bacterium | reverse complement strand
TACCATGTCTTCAGCTACGACTGGCGGCGCGACCTCGTGGTGTCGGCGCGCCGGCTCCACGAGACGCTCGAGTCGCTGGCCGAGGCCGAGGGCCGGCCCGACGCCCGCTTCAACGTGATCGGCCACAGCATGGGCGGCCTGGTGGCGCGGTACTACCTGCGCTACGGCGCCGCGGAGCCGGATCCGGGAGCGCCCATCACCTGGGCCGGCGCGCGCCGGATCCGGAACCTGATCCTGGTCGCGGTCCCCAACGGCGGGGCCGTGCACGCGCTCGAGGCGCTGCTCTACGGGAACCGCGTGGGCCTGTCCTACACCACGCTCGCCGCCGAGGTCATCGCGCGCATGCCCTCGGTCTACGAGCTGCTGCCGCCGGCCGGCGCCCCCGCGCTGCTGGACCACGCGCTCCAGCCGCTGGCGGCGGACCTGCACGACATCGCGACCTGGGAGCGCTTCGGGTGGGGCCCGTTCGCGCCGCCGGTCGTGCGCCGCCTGAGCGGGGCGAACGGGGAAAGCCAGTCGCACCGGCCGTTCCTGGAGGCGGCGCTCACGCGCGCGCGGAGCTTCCACGAGGCCCTGGCGCGCCGGCCGGAGACGCCCTGCCCCGTGCGGGTGACCCTGCTCGGGGGGGACTGCCTGCCCACGCTGGCGCGGGCCGTGGTGCCGGAGAAAGTGGGCCTGCCGCCCCGCTTCGAGCCCTGGAACAGGAAGGAGACCGTGGCGATGTTCGAGGCCGGGGACGGCCGGCTGACCCGCGCCAGCGTCCTCGCCCAGCACCTGCCCGCGGCCGATGAGGACGAGGCTGGCTGCGGCATCCCCGAGGTGGCGCACGTGGTGTTCGGCAGCGCCGACCACCACGGCATCTACCGCGAGCCCACCTTCCAGAGCATCATGCTGCGGCAGCTGCTGCGGCCGCGCCCTCCGACGCGCGCCGCGGTGGCCCAGGCGTTCGAGGACGGGAACCTGCCGCTCGGCGAGCCGCCCCTGTCGGGGATCTAGCCCTTGGGCGGCGGCGTCAGGCCGCCCGCCACCACGGCGTCGAAGGCGGCGTAGAAGCCGATCCGCTCCAGCTCGGCCTCCATCATCCGCGTCGCCTGGCGCAGCCGGATCGCGCCCGCGCGCTCCACGACCTCCCCCGCCGAGGAAAGCATGTCGGCCGTCCACGCGGCCACGGCCTCGACCGCGGCCGCCGGCAGCGCGGCCTCCGAAGTGGCCGGCACCACGCGGCCGTCCTCCGTCACGCGGAAGGCCCGGAGCGCCGGCCGGCTGCGCGACGCGCGCCGCATGCTGCCGCGAAGGAGGGCCAGCGTCATCACGGCGCCCAGGTGGTCGCGCACCTGTTCCGCCACGAACGAGATGGCCCAGGCCATGAGCGACGGGTCCACGCCCAGCGAGGCGGCGGGCGCGGTGGGCACCGGGACGGGCGCGGACTCGGCGGACAGGCCCTGGAGCATGGCCACCACCCGCTCGTGCTGTCGGTCGATCTGGGAGCGCGCGACCTCCTGATCCTCGCGCCGCTTGAAGGGATGGTGCCAGGCGGACTGCACCTTGCGCATGACCTGGCCCTCGCGCGCGACGACCGTGGTGACGGTGAACTCGGGGCGGTTCTCTCCCTCCGTCTGCACCTGGATGTCCTGGCCCCGGACACGGATCATGGACAGCCGGCCAGAGGGGACGGGCACGAAGCCCGAGGAGGGCTCGCCCGGCACCCGCTCTTCCGCCGCCTTCGATTCCAGTGGTTCGTGTCGCTGCTCGATCCAGGGCC
>DAINRN010000704.1:0-1768 GCA_036741815.1 Acidobacteriota bacterium | reverse complement strand
CGACGGCGGCGGCGCTGGGCGTGCAGGCCGCGCTGCGCGGCCGGCGCGTGCTCGTCTGCACCATCGACCCCTCGCGGCGGCTGGCCACCAGCCTTGGCCTCGACCGCCTGCCCGACAAGCCGCGCGCTCTCGATCTCGACCGCGTCGCGCCGGGGCGCGATCCCAAGGGCGCCCTCTGGGCCATGACCCTCGACACCAAGCGGACCTTCGACGCCCTCGTCGAGCGCCACATGCGCACGGCCGAGGCGCGGCGCCGCGTATTCGAGAACCGCTTCTACAAGCACGTGTCGTCGGCGCTGGCGGGGAGCCACGAGTACATGGCGATGGAGAAGCTGCTCGAGCTCTCCGCGGACCCGCGCTTCGACCTGGTGGTCCTCGACACGCCTCCCACCCGCCACGCCCTGGATTTCCTCGAGGCCCCGGAGCGTCTCATGGGGTTCCTCGACACCAGCGTCCTGCGCTACTTCCTCCGGCCGTATTTCGTGGCCGGACGCTTGACGCTGAAGGTGGCCACGCGCACGGGGGCCCTGGCCCTGAAGCTGGCGGACCGCTTCCTCGGCCTGCAGTTCCTCCAGGATCTGTCGGAGTTCTTCCTGGCCTTCGAGGGCATGTACGATGGCTTCAAGGCGAGGGCGGCGCAGGTCCACGACCTGCTGCGCGCGCCGGGCTCGGGCTTCGTGGTCGTGACGGGCCCCGTCCCGGGCGCCATGGATGAGGCGCGCTACTTCCATCGCCGCCTGGAAGAGGGCCGGATGCCTTTCGTGGCCTTCGTCGTGAACCGGGTCCACCCGGACCCGGCTTCCGCCAGGCGGCGGGAAGGGGAGGCGGCGACCGTGGGAGCCGGCCTGGCGGAGGCCCTGGTCGAGGTCGCGCGCGACGAGCAGCTCGTGGCGCGCCGTGAGCTGCGGGCCGTCGCGCGCCTGGCCGCCGAGACGAGCGAGCCGCTGGTCGTGGTCCCCGAACAGGAGGCCGACGTCCACGACCTCCGCGGCCTGATGGAGGTGGGCGGGCCGCTGATGCAGGCGCGCCCGCCGCGGGCGGCGAGCCGCGCGCCGCGGAAGGCCGCCAGGAAGAAGGCATGAGGATCATCCTCTATTCCGGCAAGGGCGGGGTGGGCAAGACGAGCCTTTCCGCCGCCACCGCGGTCCTGGCCGCGCGCCGGGGCCGGAAGACGCTGGTCGTCTCCACCGACGCCGCCCACAGCCTGGCCGACGCCCTGGACGTCCCCGTCGGCAGCGAGCCCACGCCCATCGCCCCCCATCTCGACGCGCTCGAGATCGACGTCAACCAGGAGCTGTCGAGCCATTGGGGCGTGATCCAGGAGTTCCTGACGCGCTTCATGACCTTCAAGGGCGTGGACGAGGCGGTGGCCGAAGAGATGGCCATCCTGCCGGGAATGGAGGAGCTGTTCAGCCTCCTCAAGGTGAAGGGCTACGCCGACGCGCGCGCCTACGACCTGGTCGTGATCGACTGCGCCCCCACCGGGGAGACGGTCCGGATGCTGGGCGTTCCCGAGATCCTGAATTTCTACTTCAAGCGCATCTTCCCGATCCAGCGGACGGTGCTCCGCTCCGTACGGCCGGTGGCCAAGCGCGTCACCGACCTGCCCCTCCCCTCCGACGACGTGCTGAAGGCGGTGAAGGCGGTCTACGACGAGCTCGAGGGCATGGGCCCGCTGCTCAAGGATCCGGCGCGCAGCTCCATCCGCATCGTCCTCAACCCGGAGCGCATAGTCATCAACGAGTCGCAGCGGCTCTACACCTACCTG
>DAINRN010000703.1:0-1770 GCA_036741815.1 Acidobacteriota bacterium | reverse complement strand
ACGAGCTCGATGAACTCCTCGTCCTCGCGGATGGGATCGAAGTCCGAGTCCCCGCGCGCCTGCGCGCGGTTGGCCGGGCTCACCGCGATGGCCGAGCGCAGCGCCTTGAGGGCCGACGCGCTGTCTCCGGCCCGCGATGACGTGGCGGCCAGGCAGTAGAGCACGTGCTCGTTCTTGGGATGGATCTCCGCGGCCTGGCGCAGCACCTTCAGCGCCTCCTCGAACTCGCCGCGGTTGTGGAGGAAGACGCCGTGGTTCAGCATGTCCTCGAAGCCCTTCGGCCGGAAGGGGGTCTTCCGGGCCTCGCCCAGCGCCCTCTCGCACACGGCGCGGTAGGCGCGGGCCCGCTCCAGCAGGTCCCGCTGGTCGGGGTGGGACTCGATGAGGGTATCGAGGTAGTCCCGGGCCTTGTCCCAATCGTGCTTGCCCAGGGCCTTGGCCGCGCGCTCGAAGAGCTCCAGCGCCTGCTGGGAGCGCCGATCCGTCACCGCCGCAGCCTTCTTTGGGCTCACCTTGATCCTCCTCTTCCGGCGTCGAGCCGGAGAGATTAACAGCCCGCCGGTCCTCCCGCAAGGCCCGCGCTCACGGCGCGGCGGCGGTGGTGCTGGTAGAATGGGGGACTTTGACCACCGGCCATGAGCTCACAGGATAAAGACGGGACGATCGCCATTCGGGGGGCCCGGGTCCACAACCTCCAGGGAGTGGACTGCGACCTCCCCCGGAACCGGCTCGTGGTCGTCACGGGTCCCTCGGGGTCCGGCAAGAGCAGCCTCGCCTTCGACACCCTCTACGCCGAGGGCCAGCGGCGCTACGTCGAGAGCCTGTCCGCCTACGCCCGCCAGTTCCTGGACCAGATGGAGAAGCCCGAGGTCGAGTCGGTGACCGGCCTCTCCCCCGCCATCGCCATCGAGCAGCGGACCGCGCTGGGCCATCCGCGCTCCACCGTGGGCACGGTCACCGAGATCTACGACCACCTGCGCGTCCTGTTCGCCGCGCTGGGGAGGCCGCACTGCCCGCGCTGCGAGGAGCCCATCGCCCCGCAGTCCATCGAGCAGGTCGCGGACAGCCTGCTCGCGCGGGCCAGTGACGCGGCGGTCACGCTCTGGGCCCCCGTCGCGCGAGGGCGCAAGGGGGCCTTCCGCAAGGAGTTCCTGGCCCTGAAGGCCCAGGGCCTGAAGCGCGTCCGCGTGGACGGGCGCGCGCGGAGCCTCGACGAACCGGTCGCCCTCGATCCCCGCCGCAACCACCGCATCGAGGCGCTCGTGGACCGCCTGGTGGTCCGGCCCGGGTGCGAGAAGAGGCTGGTCGCGGCCCTGGAGAAGGCCATGCTCCTCGGCGGCGACACCGTCCTTGCCGCCATCGAGGGCGAGCCGGAGCGCCTCTACAGCCGGCGCCTCGCTTGCGTGCAGTGCGACATCTCGGTCCCCGAGGTCTCGCCCCGCGCCTTCTCCTTCAACAGCGTGTACGGCGCGTGCCCTGCCTGCGAGGGCCTGGGCCGGCGCTGGGACGTGGACCCCGCCAAGGTGATCCCGGACCACGCATTGTCGCTCCTGGAAGGCGCGATCCATCCCTGGCGCCGGCACGGGGCGCGGCTGCTCAAGGAGGCCCTCCACGCGGTGGCCCGCCGCCACGGCTTCGCGCTGGACACGCCCGTCCGCGACCTGCGCCGCAAGGCCCTGCAGGTCGTGCTCCACGGCGACGGCGGGGGCTTCGCGGGCGTGCTCCCCCACCTCCGGCGGCGGCTGGAGTCGGCGCTGCGCGTGGCGGGCG
>DAINRN010000702.1:0-1780 GCA_036741815.1 Acidobacteriota bacterium | reverse complement strand
TGCCTCGCGCGCGGACCCGCCGTCCGCGAACTCCACCACGATCTCGACGGGCAGGCGGACCTCGCCCAGCCGCCGCACCGTCACCTCCGCGTCGAACGGCTTTTCCTCCGCGTCGTCCTTCGGCCTGTCCGGGACCATGGCCAGCTCGCCGCCGGCTCTTTCCTCGAAGCCCTCGCGAACCCGGGCGTGGTCGTTGCGCACGTCCACGGCGTAGTCGCAGAGGTCGCCGGAGAACCAGGTCTGGTCGAAGTACCACCGGTAGTCCTTGCCCGTGACCTCGTTGACGGTGGCGATGAAGTCCTCGCTCGTCGGGTGCGCGAACCGGTAGCGGCGCGCGTAGGTGCGCAGGATCCGGGTCATGGTGTCGTCGCCGACCAGCGCCTCCAGCGTCTGCAGGCTCAAGGCGGGCTTGCCGTAGGAGTTCAACGAGTACGCCTCGCGCGAGGCGTATTCCCATCCCCGGCGCGCCATCACGTCGCTCTCTCCCGTCCGCCGCAGCGCGGCGAGGTTCCCTTCGCCGCGGCCGATCCATACGCCGGGCGCGACCACCGGCCACGGGGCGCGCAGGCCACGGGCCAGCCTCGCCGGGCCGAAATAGCGGCGGGCCCACCCTTGCGGGCCCAGGGCAAGCTGGGCGGCCTTCTCGTCGTGGTAGCTGTTGAACCCTTCGTCCAGCCAGGCCTCCTCGAACTCGTTCGTGCCCACCAGGCCGTACCAGAACTGGTGGCCGCACTCGTGGATGGTGACGCTCTCCGGGCTCTGGAGGGCGCGCGGCGAGCGGATGGACGCGCCTCCCGTGAAGAGCGTGGGGTACTCCATCCCGCCCGAGGCGGAGACCCAGGCCGGGTCCACCACGGTGATCTGGGCATACGGGTACGGCGCGCTCCACGCCCCGTAGCTCCGAAGCGCGATCCTGGTGGCCTCGATGTAGCGGGCGGCGAGGTGCTCGTGCTCGGGCTGCACGAGCAGGCGGATGTCCACGGGCGGGTAGCCGGGGTCCTCGAAACGGTCCTTCCGCTCCCGGAACCGCCGGCTGGCCGTCCAGGTGAAGTCGTGGACGTCATCCTGATAAAAGCGCAGCGTGCGCGTGCCCGCCGAGGCGCCGGGGAGCGTCTCCTGCAGAGCGCCGGTGGCTCCCACGACGAAGCCCTCGGGCACGGTGAGGCGGACGTCGTACGTCCCGTAATCGGAGAAGAACTCCGTGGTGGCGTGGAACTGGTGCGCGTTCCACGCCCCCTTCCAGTAGACGGCGATCTTGGGGAACCACTGCGCGATGAAGTTGTAGTCGTGGACCCACCCGGAGCGTCCCACGTCGCCGTAGGGGATCCGCGAGGTCCAGGCGATCCGGAACCGCGCCGTGCCCTCGGGCGGCACGGGGTCGGGCGCCGTCACCTCCATGACCGTCCTGTCGTCCGGGTTGGCGTCGTCGGGCTGGATGTAGCGCAGCGTTGGGGTGAGATCCGCCCCCGCGCCGGCAGGGTCTGCGCCGGCGCCCACGAAGTGGACCGAGCGCACCTGGATGTACCCGTAGCGCCGGCCCGTCTCCTCCGCGGAGCCGGGGCCCGGGACCGGACGCCGCTCGCCGCGGGCCGACGTGGAGAGGTTGTCGCGGAAGGCGTTCCAGTAGAGGTGGAAGGGGAACGACGACAGCGGCACGCCGCTCGTGTTGCGCCAGTCCAGGACGAGCGACCCGTCGATCACGTGACGCTCGGGATCGAGGCGGGCCTCGATCGTGTAGTTCGCGTTACGGGGCGAGCGCTCGGGCAGCGGCGGAAGCGGT
>DAINRN010000701.1:0-1784 GCA_036741815.1 Acidobacteriota bacterium | reverse complement strand
CGGTCAGCCCCTTGCCGGGCGTCTTCGGCTCCGGCCTGGGGTCCACGGCATCCACGAGGTAGGGGAAGGTCAGGACCTTCGCCGCGTCGTCGTACAGGGCGATGTAGAAGTTCTCCGCCGGCATGAGCTTGGCCACGATGGCGTGTATCTCGGCGTAGAGCTCGCCCATGTCGCGGGCCACGCTGGTGGCCTCCGACACCCGGTAGAGCGCGGCCTGCAGGCTCTCCGCCTGGTTGCGGCTCCGGCTCACATCCTCTTCCGCGCGCTTGCGCTCCGAGATGTCCCGGATGTACGCGGTGAAGATCCGCTGCCCGTCGACCGGCGTGGCCACGACGGCCAGCTCCACGGGGAGCTCCGTGTTGTCGGCGCGGAGCCCCTGCATCTCGATGCGCTTCCCGATCACCGTGGACTCGCCCGCGGCCAGGTAGCGGGCCAGCCCCCGGCGGTGCCCCTCCCGCAGGGCGGGGGGCACGAGGGTCTCCGCGACGGTCTTCCCCATGACCTGGGCGCGCTCGTAGCCGAACATCCGCTCCGCCGCCCGGTTGAACTCCGTGATCCGCCCCTCGGGGTTCATGGTGACGATCCCGTCCAGGGCATGGTCCAGGATGGCGGTCTTCCGCGCCTCGCTGGAGCGCAGCTCCCGCTCCCACTGCGCCCGCTCCGGGACGTCGGCGGCGGCGACGGGGGCCGAGGCGGGCGGGCGCCGGCCCTTTGCCAGGCCGGCGTCCACGAACTCCTGGATGCGCTGCCGCGCGTCGTCGCGCAGGACCAGGAACTTCACGGCGCTCTGGGGCCGTCCCTGGCCTGACCCCGCCTCCCGGGCCACCTGAGCGACCACCTTGATGTCCGCGTCTTCCCCCGGCAGCCGGAAGCTCATGTCGAGCTTGCTCCCCACCTCGAGGGGATCGGTGGTCTCCAGCAGGGCCCCCCGCACGCTCAGGTTCAGGGTCGTGCCGTCGATCGCCTCCTTGCCGGAGACAAAGCCCGTGAACCAGGCCTGCAGCCGCACCGGTATCCGCGCGTGCAGCCGCGGGGGCACGCTCATGAGCTCCTGCAGGCGGTTGTCCCAGAGCGCCGGATCCACCTGGCCGGGGAGGACCACGTTGGCCCCGGCCTCGCGCAGCCGCTCCTCGTCCTCGTGGGAGTGGCTGAGGACGGCGATGGCGGTGGGACGCGTGTGAGGGTCCTCGCGGAGCCTGCGCACGAAGGTCACCGCCTCGTCCACCGTCGAGGCGTCGAGGACGACCAGCCGCGGAGCCAGCGTGCGCGCGGCCTCGAAACCGGCCTCGGGGTCGCCGGCGAAGGCCCGCTCCACGCCGCTCCGCCAGAGGACGGTGCGCCCGAGCTCGGAGGCGAGGTCGGACGGCGCGACGATCAGGACCGCGGGCACTAGCCGGCGGGTGGTCCGCCGCGATGAGTGTAGACGACGACCTTTTCGGGGGCGTTGTCCTCGCGGTGGATCACCACCTGGGCCAGGGCGGGATCGTCCTCCTCGGCCAGGAGCGTCATGGCCAGGCGCGCCGCCTCGAAGGCGGCCTCGTCACGGGTCCAGTGGCTGCTCAGGGCCTCGGACTCGTCTTCCGCCTTCACGTCCCAACAGGAGAGGTGGTCTTGCACGCGGTGGGGACGGCAGGTCACGTGATAGACCTTGCGGATGTCCGCCACCCGCCTACCTTAGCATGCCGCGGCGCTGCCGTCGGGGAGCGGGCCGCACCGCGCGAGGGGCGCGGCCGGGAGCGGCCGGCGAGGCCCGGACGAACAGCAGGGCCAGGCCGGCCAGGGCG
>DAINRN010000700.1:0-1786 GCA_036741815.1 Acidobacteriota bacterium | reverse complement strand
CAATGCGCTCTTCGACGCGCTCGGCGTGCGCATCGACGAGGTCCCGATCACGCCGGAGAAGGTGCTGGCCGCGCTCGAGGGCCGCTACCGCGCGCCCCGCATGCCGGACGTGCGCTACCCGGAGACGGTGTCCGTCGCGCCGCTCCCGCCCGCCGCTCCCGCCGCCGTGCAGGAGCCGCGGCCATGATGAGGCTGCCGCCGTTCCGGTACCTGGCGCCCGCGTCCGCCCGGGAAGCCGCGCGCATCCTGGCCGACAACGGGCCCGAGGCCATGGCCGTGGCCGGAGGCACGGACCTCTACCCCAACATGAAACGCCGGCAGTTCACGCCCAGCGTGCTGGTGGGCCTGCGCGGCCTCCAGGGCGCCGCGCGGGTCCGCGTCAACGGCGACCTGACCATGGGGGCCATGGCCACGCTCACGGACATCGCGCAGCACCCGGTCGTATCGCTGCGCTGGCCCGCCGTGGCCCGGGCCGCGGGCCTCGTCTCCTCGCCGCCCCTGCGCAACGCGGGGACCATGGGCGGGAACCTGTGCGTGGACACCCGCTGCAACTACTACAACCAGTCCGAGTTCTGGCGGGCCTCCATCGGCTACTGCATGAAGAAGGACGGCGACATCTGCCTCGTGGCCCCGGGCTCGAAGGTGTGCTGGGCGCTGTCCTCTTCAGACACCGCCCCGGTGATGATGACGCTCGGGGCCGAGGTCACGCTCGTCGGTCCCGCGGGCGAGCGCCGGATCCCCGTGGCCGACCTGTACGGCCCCGACGGAATCCAGTACCTCGCCAAGAAGGCCGAGGAGATCCTCACCGAGATCCACGTGCCCGATCGGACCGGCTGGTCCATGACCTACCGCAAGCTGCGCCGGCGCGGGTCCATCGACTTCCCGATCCTCGGCGTGGCCGCCGCGGCCCGCCTGGGCCCGGGCCGCGTCGTCGAGGACGTGCGCATCGTGCTCGGGGCCGTGCACACGGCGCCCGTGCCCGCGGCGGACGCGGAGGCCTTCCTGCGGGGCAAGGTCCTGGACGCGGAGACGATCGAGATGGCGGCGGGGATCGCCTACAAGCCGGCCCGGCCCCTGGACAACGCCGACCTGTCGTACGCGTGGCGCAAGAAGATGGCCCGCATCGAGGTCGCGCGCGCGCTCCGGGAGCTGGCGGGCCTGCCCACGGGCGAGCTGCCTCCCGTTGTTTGACGAACCACCCACCCCAGAGCCGACTCGCCGTCCGTTACTCGAGAGTATCCAGGGCCCTCGGCCTCTACGCTCTGCTCACCGTCGCGCTGACCTGGCCGCTGGCCTCGCGCTTGCGGATCACCGGCCCGAGTGCGCCGCCGGCGGCGGAATAAACCACCGCCTGACCGCAGCAAGACATGCGCGTCAGCTCCCCGCCCGGATGAGGCGGTCGCGGTCCGCGAAGAGCGACTCCAGCTCTTCGCGCAGCCGCGAGTCCCCGCCCCCGGGCTCCGCGCTCAGGTAGCGCGTGGCGGGCTCCGCATAGGGGATGAGGGCCTTGAAGTTCACGGAGATGGTGTCGGGACCGTTCAGCGACTTGGGCCCGGTGAACTCGACGAGCGGGCGGTCGTCCGACACCGCGGGGGCCTCGCCCGCGAAGCGCACCACCGCCTCGCGTCCCATCAGGAAGGTGGCGAGCATGTGCCCCGGGGTGTCGAGGGCCAGGGAGGCCAGCTCGGCCACCAGCTCGGCAAGGGCGGCGCCGTCGGTGGCGATGGGGGTGTAACCCACCCAGGGAGCGTTGAACACGACGACGCGGTCGACACCGGGCAGCAAC
>DAINRN010000699.1:0-1790 GCA_036741815.1 Acidobacteriota bacterium | reverse complement strand
CCGGGAAGTACCGAACAGCCGGTGTCGCTGGACCTCGTCCGCCTGGCCATCCCGCGGCGCGTCTACACCTGCTGCCACCTCGACTACGTGGCCGAGGCCGTGCGCGACGTCTTCGGTGCGCCCAACAGCCTGCAGCCGCTCGAGATCGTGGAGCAGCCGGAGGCATTGCGCCACTTCGGCGCCCGGCTGCGTCCGCGTGCGGGGGTGATGGTCCTCTAGCGGGTCCCTATTTTCATAGCAGTTGAATCGAGCCGCCTGACCCTCACCATCGATCCTCGGCGCGGCGGGCCTTCTGGTTCTGATAGCGGGCGAGGACGAACAACAGGTCGGAGAGACGGTTCATGTAGGCGAGCAGCACCGCGTCCACGGGCTCGTCCCGAGCCAAGGCCACGATGCTGCGCTCGGCGCGGCGGCAGACCGCGCGGGCCAGGTGCAGGAAGGACCCCGGCGGCGATCCGCCCGGCAGGATGAAGGCCCGCAGGGGCTCCATCTTCGCCTGGCGGGCGTCGATGTCCTTCTCGAGCTGGCGTACTTTCGAAGCGGGGAAGGCGGCCTTGGCCCGGCTCTTCCCGATGCGGGCGCGCGGGTCCGCGAGCTGCGCTCCGAGGGCGAAGAGGTCGCGCTGCACGCGTTGCAACAGCCTGTTCAGCGGCGCGTCGGCGGAGTGGGCCAGGACCACGCCCAGGACGGCGTTCAGCTCGTCGACGTCGCCGTAGGCCGCCACGCGCGGCTCGTCCTTGAGGACGCGCGCTCCGCCGATGAGGCCGGTATGGCCGCCGTCGCCGCTCTTCGTGTAGATCTTCAGGCCTTGGCCTCGCCGATCGCGTGCTCCATGACCTCGAAGGGCAGCCGCACGACCGCGGCCGCGGCGCGGTCCACCTCGACGTGCGTCCCCGGCTCGAAGCGGCTGCGGTGGACGTAGGCCATGGCGATGGGGCCGAGTCGGGGCGAGACACCCGCCGTGGTGATGCGCCCGACCTCCTTGCCTTCGGACGTCACTGCGGATCCCGCTTCGGCTGCCGCCTTCAGCCGCAGGCCCCGCAGCGCCCGGTTGACGTTGCCGCCCCGGGCCTCCAGCCGGGCGATCACTTCCTGTCCCACGTAGCAGCCTTTCGTCGGGGAATGGTATTCCTGGATCAGGCCGGTTTCATGGAGGAGGTTGTCGTCGGTGATGTCCGGTCCGTACCAGGGCCGGCCGTCCTCGATGCGCAGGACGTCGAGCGTCTGGCGGCCGATGGGGACGGCGCCGGCCGCTTGCAATGCGGCGGCGGCGGCCGCGGCGGCGGCAGACTCGCCGTGCAGCACATACCCTTGCGCCGGCATGTCGCCGGCGCGGGCCACCAGCACCGGCTGTCCCGCCACGGCGCCCGCCACGTGCGCTTCCGGCTCGAGGTCCGGGATCTCGCATCCCGCGCGGGCCAGGACGTCGCGAGCCTGCGGGCCCATGAGGCCCAGCACCGTGGTGGGCCGGACCGCGAAGCGCACCGGCGCCGCGACCCGGTAGAAGACGAGCGCCTCCTCCACCTCCTTCAAGCGGTCTGCGGGCATCTCCAGCAGCACCCTGTCCTTCTGCACCACGACCCGCATGAAGGCGAGCAGGTGACCCTTCACGCTCATGAGCGCGGCCCGGCAGCCTTGCCCGGGCTCGCGGTTCAGGACGTCGTTGCTGAGGATGGCCTGGAGGAACTTCTGGCGTTGCGGCCCCGAGGCCTCCAGGACTCCGCGGTCGGGCAGGTCGACGAGGGCCGCGCCCTCGCGGGCGGCGCCGTACTCGCTCAGGACGGCCTCAG
>DAINRN010000698.1:0-1792 GCA_036741815.1 Acidobacteriota bacterium | reverse complement strand
GCGTCTGCGCGGCGGCCACGGCAGGCACGGCCAAGAGCACGAACGCGAGCAGGAGGGATTGGCGCATGGAGCTCCTTTTGGGGTGAGTTCTTACCGCAAATCGCGCGCGGCGTCCATGCGTCGCGTCACACGGCCAAGTCTCAGCCGGAAAAGAGGTTCCGGGCCACGAAGGCCACGTTCGCGGGCCGCTCGGCCAGGCGCCGCATGTACCAGGGGAACCAGTAGGTGCCGTAACTGATGAGGATGCGGAGGCGGTCGCCCCCCGCCACCAGCCGGGTCTGCAGCGCGCGTTGGATGCCGTAGAGCATCTCGAACTCGTAGGCGGTGCGCGGGACGCCCCGATCGGAGGCGAGTGCTTTGAGGCTCTCGATCAGTCGGGGGTCGTGGGTACCGATGGCGAGCATCTGCGGGCCGCCGGGCTGGCCCAGGAGGCGCGCGGCCAGCGCGAGGTAGGCCGCGTCCACGTCCTTCTTGTCGGGGAAGGCGCGGTCCGCGGGCTCCTGGTACGCGCCCTTGACGAGCCGGAGCGCGGGGCGGAGCGGCAGCAGGGCCTCGATGTCCGCGGGCGTGCGCCGCAGATAGGCCTGGAGGCAGACCCCGACGCGCGGGGAAGCGGCGCGCGCGGCGCGGAAGAGGTCGAGCGTCGCGTCCACGTAGGAGGATCCCTCCATGTCGATCCAGACGAAGCTGCGGCGCTCCTCCGCCCGCTTCAACAGGGTCAGGAGGTGGGCGCGGCAGAGCTGCGGGTCGAGGTCCAGGCCGAGCTGCGTGAGCTTGACCGAGATCTGGGAGTCGAGGCCGCGCGCCGCCGCCTGGTCGAGGACGTCCAGGTAGTGGCGCGCGACCACAGCGGCCTCGCCGGCGTCGGAGATGTTCTCCCCGAGCTGGGTCAGGACGACGCTCATCCCCTTGTCCTGGAGCGCGCGGCTGGCCGCGAGCGCGTCCTCCAGCGTCTCGCCCGGCATGAACCGCGACACCGACCGGCGGACGAACGGGTAGCGCGTGGCCCGCTCGCGCAGCCATGCGCTCCGGGACCCGGCCAGGAACATCGTGCGCATCAGGCCCATCGGGATCTCCTGTGCCGGTAGGGTAACCTAGGGATCCATGCGCGTCGCCACCTGGAACGTCAACTCCCTGAAGGCCCGCCTCGACAAGGTCCGGTGGTGGCTCGCCCGCGCCCGCCCGGACGTCCTGATGATGCAGGAGACGAAGCTGGCCGACGCCGAGGCGCCGGTGGCCCTTTTCCGCGAGCTGGGGTTCGCGCTGGCCCACCACGGCGAGGGGCGCTGGAACGGGGTGGCCATCGCCAGCCGCTGCGGCCTCGAAGATGTGGTCATCAACTTCGGCGAGCCGCTCCGGCCGGCGCGGACGCCGGACGTGGGGGACGACGAGCCGCTGGCGGAGGCGCGCATGGTGTCCGCCGTCTGCGGCGGGATCCGCGTCGTCTGCGTCTACGCCCCGAACGGGCGCGTGGTGGGATCGCCGTTCTACGAGGCCAAGCTGGCCTGGTACGCGCGCCTGGCCCGGTGGCTGGCCGAGGCCGCCGACCCCAAAGCCCCCCTCGTGCTCGGCGGCGACATGAACGTTGCGCCCGAGGATGCCGACGTGTGGGACGCCCGCGCCTGCCACGGCGGCACGCACGTGTCGGGCCCCGAGCGGCAGGCCTTCGCCGGCCTCCTCCGGTGGGGGCTGGTCGATGCATACCGCCTGCACCACGAGGAGCCGGGACGGTACACGTGGTGGGACTACCGCGCCGGGAACTTCCACAAGAACTTCGGCATGCGCATCGACC
>DAINRN010000697.1:0-1793 GCA_036741815.1 Acidobacteriota bacterium | reverse complement strand
GGGGAAGGGGAGGGCCGAAAGCTCCGCCCGAGCGGCCGCGACCCCGCGGCTGCGGCAGAAGGCGAGCGCCTGGAGGGAGAGGTCCACGCCCAGGGCGCGTCCGTAGCGGGCGAGGTGGTGCAGGTTGTTGCCGGTGCCGCAGCCCGCGTCGAGGATGACCACCGGCCCTCGCCGCGCCAGCTCCGCGAGCGGCTCGGCGAGCAGGGCGAGGCTCAAGGCCCTCATCCCGGCGTACCACCACTGGCGCTCCTCGGCCTCGTACATGCGCTGGTACTCTTCGAGGTTCAAGGTCCCGCCTCCGGACGCCGGAAGACGACGCGGTCCACCTGGGCCGCGCCGCCGGGCGTCGTCTCCAGACCGACCTCGTTGAGCCCCGACTGCCAGCGCGCGCCCGGCACCTGCGCCGTCAACTCCGCGAGGCCCTCCTGCAGCGCGCCCTCCGCCACCGGCGTGCCGTTGACCGCGATGCGCAGGCGGCCCGTCCCCGCGGCGCGCACCGAGACCTGGAGCGGCTCGGGCGCGTCGAGGGAGGCGAACAGCCGGGCCCGGCCCTCCACGCTCCGGCAGACGGCGTCGCCGCCGCACGCCGCGCGCACGCCCCAGCCCTCGCCGAGCAGCGCCGCGTCCAGCCCGGGGTCCGCGCCCACGTCGATCACGCCTCCCAGGTTGTTCTGCATGAAGAACAGGTACTTTCCCACCATGAGGTCGTAGCGGTCGGGCGGCAGGCCGTGGCGCGCGGCGAAGATCCAGTTGGCGGGCCAGGCCACGGGGCTGCCGAACGCGGTGGCGAGGAGGTCGGCGCTGTTCTGGGCCACGCGCGTGAAGGAGACCGTGTCGTCGCGGGGGATGGCGCCTCTGCGGTACTGCTCCATGAAGAGGGCGTTCCACAGCGCGAGGGCCATCCCTCCCGCGGCGAGGACGGCACCCGGCCGGCGGGCGGCCAGCCGGCGCAAGCCGGCCAGCGTGGCGGCCAGGCCCACGGCCAGGAAGGGAAGCGCCGAGTCGAAGCGCCGGTTCGAGAACGAGCCTCCGGCCCACCAGTCACCCGAGCAGGCGTTCACGTATGTCATGACCAGGGTCGGCAGTGCGAGCAACAAGGCTGTCCTCCAGTCCTTGGCGAACAGTCCGACCATTCCCAGGAAGCCGGCCCACAGGACGGGCGTCCAGTAGAGCAGCCCGTGGCGCGAGGAGAAGAGCGTCTCCAGCAGGGCCGGCCGGTCCAGGTGGAGGAAGCCCTTGCCCTGCACCGGATAGGGCAGGAGATACGCGCCGAAGATGGCCTTGAACGCCAGGAGCTGGGGGACGAGGGCCACGGCGAAGGCGGCCAGCAGGGCGCCCGCCGCGGCCGCGCTCCGCGCCGGCCGCTGTCGCTCGAGGGCGAGAGTGGCCGCGGGCAGCGCGAGCAGGAGGCCGTTCTGCCAGCGCACGACCGTGGCCAGGCCCAGGACGAGGCCCAGCAGCGCGGCACGCCGGGGAGAGAGGCCCGGCCCCCGGCCCCACCAGACGACGAGCGCGAGCGCGGCCAGGAAGAAGCTCGGGGCGTGGCTCATCACCGGCTCGTACGCCATGTACCAGAAGAGGAACGTCGCGTAGCCGAGGAGGAGCACGGCCCAGAACGGCACGGGAGGGGAGAAGCGCGTCTCGAGGACGCGACCTGTGGGCGACGTCGCCAGGATGTTGCCGATCAGGTCACGCGAGTACAGCGCGACGGCAGCAGAAGATCCCGCCGTTTTCAGAAAGTCACGTCTGGAACTCATATCGCAGTCCGAGGTCCGAGGTCAGTGCCTGGGCCA
>DAINRN010000696.1:0-1803 GCA_036741815.1 Acidobacteriota bacterium | reverse complement strand
CCGCGCTGGTCGCCCGATGGGAGCCAGATCGCGTTCAGCTCCAGGCGCGGTGGCGACACCTTCAGGATCTATCGCGTGCAGCCCGACGGCGCGGGGCTCGCCGCGGTGACCGACCCGAACACGCGCTTCCTCGGCGACACGGAGCCGACCTGGTCTCCGGACGGCCGGGAGATCGCGTTCCACCGCTCCGTGGTTTCCGGAGCCAGCCCCGTGACCGGCAGCATCGAGGTCGTCACCGTCGACAGCGGCGTGACCCGGCGCGTGCCGTCGGGAGGAAGGCGGCTGGCCTGGTCGCCGTCGGGGCACCAGCTCGCCTTCGAGTACAAGAACCTTTGGGGCGAGGAAGTCCACGTGGTCAACATGGACGGCACGGGTGAGAAGCGCCTGACGGATTCCATGGAGAAGTTGTGGAGCCTCAACATGGGGCACTGGGTCGCGGATCCAGCCTGGTCACCCGACGGTCGCCGGATCCTCTACTCACGCAACAGCGGCTTCTCCGGCCGACTGGACCTCTGGGTCGTGGATGCCGACGGCTCCCACAAGAGGGAGCTGTGGCGACCCCCCTTCCGCGACGGCCACGCCCTGGGGGCCGACTGGGTGCGGCCGACGCGCCAGGGTCAGTAGTCCCTCACCAGCCGCCCCCGCCACCGCCGCCGGAGCTGCTTCCCCCTCCGCCGCCTCCGCCACCGCTGCTGCTGCTGCTGCCGCCGCCGCTGCTGGCCGGGGCCGCCACTCCCGCGGCGACGGCGCCGAGCGCCGCCACCCAGGTCCCGCTGGCGCCCGCGCCGCCGAAAGAGCCGCCTCCGCCCGTCCATGTGGTGGGCCCGGACGAAGGCGAGGTCGAGGATGACGTCGAGCTCGAGGACGAGTACGACGAGTCGTGCGGCTGGGATGGCACGGGCCGTTGGACCGCCGGATGGGCGCGGAACCACTTCCGCACCTGGCCGTCGAGGCCGAAGGCCACGAGGTAGGGGAACCAGGCGTCGTCGAGCGTCGGCTGCGGCTGGCGCAGCTCGTCGATGAAGTAGCGGCGCGCCGCGAACATCCGCCGCCGCAGCTCCAGGCCGCGCCGAGACTGCCGCGAGCGCGCGGCGCCCATCACGCCCGCGAACAGGACCAGGGCCAGGAACCCGACGGCCGCCGCCGCCACGGCGCTCACGCCCAGGTCGCGCCGGAGCACGAAGGCGGCGGGCACGGCGAGGACCACCGCCGCGGGCAGCAGGAATAAGACGATCACCCAGGCCGGCCAGTCCAGCCGCACGCGCCATCGGCCTGCGAGACCGGCCGCCACCGAGAACGCGATCAGCATGATCATGCCGCCCGCGATATAGGCGACGAGGGTAATGACCTCAGGGTTGGTCGCGGCCACCACCACGGCCATCGCCGCGATGACGGCTGCCGCCGTCAGCAGCCGCGCCCACCACGGCTTCTTCGAGACGTCCGGTCCCACCACGTCCTCGACCCTTTTCGAGAGCCCTGCCTCCAGCACGGCCGCGGGGTTGAACCCCCGGCTTAGGGCCCGGTAATGGGAGCGGATCTTCTCGGTGTTGGTCGCGTCCCCGTCGACGAAGAGGCCGTCCACGAGGGCCCGCTCGTATCCATCGAGCGTCTCCCGGCCCACGCGCAGCTCCATGGAGAGGTTGCCCAGGGGCGTCACCTCCGAGCGGAGCTTGCATTCCTGCACCATTCGCGCGACCACGGCGCCGACCTCCGGCTCGCCCACGCTGCCGTCCCACGCCGCGCCGATGACCTCCGGCGGATGGGTGAAGATGTCCCGCTCCAGGTCGGCACGAGAAACCATCT
>DAINRN010000695.1:0-1813 GCA_036741815.1 Acidobacteriota bacterium | reverse complement strand
AGGGCAGGAAGGACGCGTTCTCCACCGGGTCCCAGGCCCAGTAGCCGCCCCAGCCCAGGACCTCGTAGGCCCACCAGCCGCCCAGCATGATCGCGACGGTGAGGAAGATCCAGGGCAGGAGGAGCCAGTCCCGCAGCGGGCGGATGAAGTCGTGCCCCAGGCGTCCGCGCAGCAGCGCGGCCGAGGCCAGGCCGAAGGGGATCGTCATGCCCACGTAGCCGAGGTACAGGAACGGCGGGTGGATCATCATGAGGACGTGGTTTTGCAGCAGCGGGTTCGGCCCCGGCCCGTCCGCGGGCGGGTTCGGGACGGTCAGGAAGGGCTGCGCCGGTCCCGCCAGCAGGAAGCTGAAGAACGCGCCGCAGGCCAGCCACACCGCGGCCGCGTACGGCATGTACTCGGGATGCCGGTCACGGTTGGCGCGCGTGGCGGCGGTGACGTAGACGCCCAGCACCAGCCCCCAGAAGAGGATCGATCCCTCGAGCGAGGACCACAGGCTCACGGCGGCGACCCAGTCGGGGATGCTGCGCGACCCCACGTGGGCGACGTAGCTCACGCTGAAGTCGCGAGCCAGGAGTG
Source organism: Acidobacteriota bacterium (assembly GCA_036741815.1). Taxonomy (GTDB): domain Bacteria; phylum Acidobacteriota; class Vicinamibacteria; order Fen-336; family Fen-336; genus DAINRN01. The sequence continues at coordinate 1,234 of DAINRN010000695.1, read as the reverse complement.
CCCGCACCATGAGGAGGTTGGCCGCGGCCATGAGGCCGGCGAAGGCGTAGGCGAGCCCGCGGGTCAGGCGCCAGCCGGCGGCGCTTCCGCGGCGCCCCGCGGCGAACCCGGCCATGGACCCCGCGCAGGAGACGAGCAGGGCCAGGAGGATGAGGGCGCGTCCGGCGGCGGCGGTCACGGTCGAGTAGGCGCCGGCCCCTCGTCGAGCCCCTCGGTGGTGCGCATCGTCTTCTTCACGTCCACCGCCTCGCCCTCGCCGGGTACGCGGTACTCGTTGCTGTGCGAGACCATCAGCCGCCGCCCATCGAAGTAGCCGGCCGGGCTCATGGTCCCCTCCACCACCACCCCGATGCGCTCGCGGAAGAGCTGGGGCGGCACGCCCGTGCACTTGACGTGCACGCGTCCGCCCGGGCGGTCGATCACGTCGAACTCGACCTGCGACGATCCCGGCGCGCGAACGATCGAGTTCTCCGCCACGAGCCCGCCCAGACGGATGGACGCGCCCACCGCCTTCTCCCCCGCCGCGTGCAGCTCGGTGGGCCCCCAGTAGTAGACGAGGTTCTGGCCGATGCCGCCCGCGGTGATGGCGACGAAAGCGCCGCCCGCGGCGGCGAGGGCCGCGACGGCGAACCAGCGGCCGCGGCTCAAGGCCTCACCTCGCCCCGCCGGCGGCGCTGCGCGCGGTAGCGCGCGAGGACGGAGACCGCATAGCCGATGAGTATAGCCGCGGTGACGCCGTAGGCCGCCCAGACGAACTCCCACCCGCCCGTGATGACGCCGGACGCCGTCACGCGCCTGCTCCCGGCGCAGCGGACGCGACCCGCGGCGCGGCTGCGGGCAGGGGCCCGGCCAGCTCCTCTTCCTGGCGCAGCGCCGCCAGCCGCGCGCGCAGCGTGATCAGCCCCGACATGACGAAGAGCATCCCGAAGGCGTTGATGCGCAGGGGCCAGTGGAAGGCGCGCGAGACCGTCTCCGGCGAGGACTGCGTCTGGTGCAGCGAGTTCCACCACTTCACGGAGAAGTACACGATGGGCACGTCCGCGTAGGCGATGATGGCGGCCACCGCCGACCAGGTGGCGCGCTTGACGGGGTCATCCACGAACTGGCGCAGGGCCAGGATGGCCCCGAAAGCGAAGACCAGGACCGCGGTGGTCGTGAGCCGGGGGTCCCAGTCCCACCAGACGCCCCAGGTGGGCTTGGCCCAGATGGCGCCCTGCAGGCAGAGGAGCGCGGA
>DAINRN010000694.1:0-1820 GCA_036741815.1 Acidobacteriota bacterium | reverse complement strand
GGCGAAGGGGGCGAAGGCCTCCTTGGCCGGGGCCACGCGCAGGACCACGCAGGCCGTCACCCCCAGGAGCGCGGTCACGGGCATGGGAACGGCCTCGGTGATCCACAGGATGACGACCGTGCCCATCACCGCGGCGAGGTGGTGCGCGGCGGAGGAGAGCGCGGGCAGCGGGAGCAGGAGGAGGAGGACGAAGACCGCCGGGGCCGCGATCAGCCCGGCGCGCCGGCGCAGGCGCTCGAAGCGCTCCTCGCCTTCGGACAGCCGCTCGCGCGGCTCGCGGCCCGGGGCCATCGCTCTAGGCGCCGATGAGCTCGCGGCCGATCTTGGCCGCCTCGTCGAGCAGGAAGGTCAGGTCGTCGGGGCTCGTGCGGAAGTTCACGATGCACACCCGGATGGATGTCTGTCCCTTCAGGACGGTGGGGGCCAGGAAGAACGAGCCGCTGCCCACGAGCCTGTTGACGATCCCGCGGTTCAGTCGGTCCAGCTGCGCTTCCGGCAGGCCCGGCGGGCGGTAGCGGAAGTTCACGATCGAGAGGGCGGTCTCCGCCAGGCGCTCGAAGCCTGGGCGCAGGTCGAGCTGGTCGGATAGGAACTGGGCCAGGGCGACGTCGCGCTCGATGGCGGCGGCGTAGCCGCGCCGCCCGTGGCGCTTCAGGCCCATCCAGACCTTCAGGGCCTTGAAGCCGCGCGACAGCTCCACGCCGCGCTCGACGAACCAGGCGGGCCCGGCGAAGGGGCTGTTGGGGTCGGGCGCGAAGTACTCGGGATACTTCTGGAAGGCGTCGGGCAGCCGTCCCGCCTCGCGCACGAGCGTGGCGCCGGCCTCGTAGGGCACGTAGAGCCACTTGTGCGGGTCCGCGGCGATGGAGTGGGCCCGCTCGATGCCCTTGAACAGCGGCTTCAGCTTGGGGGAGAACGTGGCCATCGCGCCGTACGCGCCGTCCACGTGGAGCCAGAGCGACTCCTGCGCGCACAGGTCGGCCAGCTCGTCGAGGGGATCGATGGCGCCGGTGTTCACGGTGCCCGCGGTGCCCACCACGATGGCGGGCAGCAGGCCCGCCCTCCGGTCCGTGGCCACCGCCGCGCGCAGCAGCCGGACGGGGATCCGGAAATGTTCGTCGGCGGGGAGCTTGCGCAGGTTGCGGGTCCCGATGCCGAGGAGGTCCACGGCGCGGTCCACGCACGAGTGGACCTGGTCCGAGGCGTAGACCACGAGACGCGGCCGGCCCTCGCCGCCCACGCCCTCTTCGCGCACGTTGCCCGGCGTCATGGCGCGCCGCGCCGCGGCCAGGGCGGTGAAGTTGGCCATCGATCCGCCGGAGACCAGGATTCCCTCCGCAGTGGGCGGGAATCCCAGCACGTCGGCCAGCCAGCGCATCACGCAATGCTCGACGTGCACCGCCGCGTGGTCCCCGCCCCAGCAGTTGGGGTTCATGGCCGAGGCCATGTAGTCCGCGATCGTGCCCAGCGGGTCGGCGGTGGCGTTGATGAAGCCGAAGAAGCGCGGGTGCGAGTTGCCCATGGGGAAGGGCAGGACGTGCTCGCGCACGAACGCGATCAGCTCCTCGGCGGGACGGCCCTCCTCGGGCAGCGGCTCGTCGAAGAACTTCGCGTCCGGGCCGACCTTGCCGAAGACCGGCCGCTCCAGCAGCCGCTCGCGGTGCGACGCCACGGCGTCGGCGGCCAAGCGCCCCAGCCGCCGGACTTCATCGGGAGGGAGATCGAACTCGTCCATGGCGCCGGTGACTGTAGCATGGCGGCGGAGGCCATCCTGGGCAGCAAAGGGCGGGGCTATCGCGCGTTCACCATCGAGGGCTTCG
>DAINRN010000693.1:0-1820 GCA_036741815.1 Acidobacteriota bacterium | reverse complement strand
CCGTAGTGGCCGTAGTCGGCCGGCCACCACTCCTGCGACGCCGTCATCAGCTCGATGAGATCCCGCTTCAGCGCCTCGACGTCGAGGGACTTGAACTTCTCGGCGTAGTCGAAGTCCTCTTCCATCGGGTTGGACAGGTGCGAGTGGTGGTGGAGCACAGAGAGGTCCAGCTGATTTGGCCACCAGTCGTTGTTCGTCCTCGGCCGCCGCCGCTTGGGAGTCGGGGAGGGGATGACGGGGCTCTCGCTCTCGCTGACGCTTCGGGTCTGTTCCTTGTCGGGCATGGGGCGGCTCTCCTCTCTACGTGGGCCTTCGTTGGGGGTCTCTCGGCCTCGGGCGCCTGAGGTCAACCTCGATTGTGGCCGAGGCGCCTTGAACGGTCCAACGACTTATCTCGGTTACAATGATCGAGTCTATCGATCAACGCCAGGTGGACGAGCGATGCCCCCTCTACCTACCCTGCGCCAGCTCGGCTATCTTGTCGAGCTATCCCAGCGCCTGAACTTCCGCGCCGCCGCCGAGGCGCAGTTCGTCACCCAGTCCACAGTGTCCGCCGGGATCAAGGAGCTCGAGACCCTGCTGGGCGTGCAGCTCGTCGAGCGTGACAGGCGCCACGTGCGGTTCACCGCCGTGGGCGAGGACGTCGTGGCCCGCGCGCGCGAGCTGCTGGCGGCGGCCACGGACCTGGCCGAGGCGGCCCGCTCCGCGGCGCGGCCGCTGTCCGGGCCGCTGCGCCTCGGCGCCATCCCCACCATCGCGCCCTATCTGCTGCCCGCCGTCCTTCCAGCGCTCTGGCACGAGTACGGAGAGCTGAAGCTCTACCTGCGCGAGGACCTCACGGAGCGCCTGCTCGAGCGGCTGCGCGCGGGCGGCCTCGACGTCGCGCTGATCGCGCTGCCCTTCGAGACCGGCGATCTGTACGTGCGCGAGCTGTTCAAGGACGAGTTCTCGTTCGTGGCCCGCGCGACCGATCCCGCGGTCCGGGAGAAGGCCGTCGCGCTCCGGAGGATCGACACCGGCGACATGCTGCTGCTGGAGGAAGGACACTGCCTGCGCGACCACGTCATCGCCGCCTGCGGTCCCCGCCGCGGCGGCGGGGAATCCCGCATCGAGGCCACGAGCCTGCCGACGCTGATCCAGATGGTCGAAGGCGGGCTCGGCGTGACGCTCCTGCCCGCGATCACGCTGGACGCGGGCATCCTCAAGGGCACCGGGCTCGTTTCCCGCCCGTTCTCCCGGCCGGCGCCGTCGCGCACGCTGGCGCTCGTGGCGCGGACCGCCTCTCCGCGCCGCCGCGACGCCGATCTCCTCGCGGAGTTCCTCATCGACCAGCGCCGCCGCTCGGAGGTGAGATCGAGGAGGGGAAGGCACCAGTAGTCACGGTTTGCCGTTGGGCCGCGGGGCCTCCGCGGTCAGGGGGCTGATGCCCTCTCGGCCTCCCTGGAGAATGCCGGTGTATCTTCTTTTACGGACGAACCGGAGGAGGCGGCCATGACTCCAGACGAGCTGCAGGCGCCGCTCAAGGAACGGTACCGGCAGGACGCCGCCGCCGCGGTCGTCACGCTGCGCGCGGCGGGCGACGTGGCCGCCCCGAGCGTGACGTGCAAGGTCACCACTGGCCGGGCCATGGTCGAGGCGGGGCTGCACCCCGCGACCGGAGGGACCGGCCTTTCCGCCTGCTCGGGCGACATGCTCCTCGAGGCGCTCGTGGCCTGCGCGGGCGTCACGCTCTCCGCGGTGGCCACCGCCCTGGGCATCACCCTCGACGGCGGGACGGTGACGGCCGAGGGCGACCTCGACTTCCGCGGCACGCTGGGCGT
>DAINRN010000692.1:0-1826 GCA_036741815.1 Acidobacteriota bacterium | reverse complement strand
GACGAGCGCATGTACGAGGACAAGGAGCGCCGGAAGCAGGAATGAGGCGTCTCCTCCTCCTCAGCAACTCCACCAACCACGGCGCGTCCTATCTCGAGCATGCGATGGGGGCCATCCTCCCTTTCCTGGGCGGCGCGCGGCGGCTGCTGTTCGTGCCCTTCGCCCTGCGCGACTGGACGGCCTACACGGCCAAGGCGCGCGAGCGCTTCGCCCCCGCGGGCGTAGACGTCCTGGGCCTGACCGCGGACTCGGGCGCAAGCGCGACCCTCGAGAAGGCCGAGGCCGTCTTCGTGGGCGGCGGGAACACCTTCCGCCTGCTGGATCGGCTGCAGCGCTCCGGGCTTCTCGACATCCTGCGGCGGCGGGCCGCCGCGGGCATGCCCTACCTGGGGGCCAGCGCGGGCACCAACATCGCGGCGCCCACCATCAAGACCACGAACGACATGCCCATCGTGCAGCCCGCCAGCTTCTCCGCCCTCGGCCTCGTCCCCTTCCAGATCAACCCGCACTACGTGGACGCGGACCCATCCTCGCGCCACATGGGCGAGACGCGCGAGGAGCGGCTGCGCGAGTTCCTGGAGGAGAACGACATGCCCGTGGTGGCGCTGCGGGAGGGCGCGTGGCTGCGCGTGGAGGCGGACCGCGCCAGCCTGGAGGGAGCGACGGGGGCCCGCGTCTTCCGGCGCGGGGCCGAGCCGGAGGAGGTCGCTCCCGGCGCCGCGCTCGACAACCTGCTCAAGCTCGCCTGAGCGACGCCCGCCGCGATCAGCTCGAGGGGGGCCGGAAGATCTGGCGCACGCGCCAGTGGACGCGCACGTCGACCCCGCCCTTGCGCGCCGGCTCGTAGCGCCAGCCGCGCACCGCGTCGACGAGGGCACGGTTCAGGACCTCGCCTCCCGATTCCACCACCGTGACGTCGATGGGGGCGCCGGTCTCCGTGATGATCATGTCCACCGTCACCGCGCCCTGCAGGTTGCGGCGGCGCGCCTCTTCCGGATAGGCCGCGGGCTCGCCCGCGACCTTGCGGGGCGGGGTGACCCCCACCCCCAGCGAGATGAGCATGCCCGGCTGCGGGGGCTCGAGCCCGGGGGCGCTGCCCGTGTCGACGGGCTGCAGGCGCGCCTCCACCGCGAAGGTCTCCCCGATGCGCGCGTCCACCTCCTTGACCCACGGGCGAAGGCCCTCGCGGTCCATGCGGATCTCGTGGCGGCCCGGCTCCAGGAGCACCATGTCGAGCGGCGTCATGCCCGTGTGCTCCCCGTCCACGCTGACCGCGACGCCCGGAGGGAACGAGTCGATCCGCACGCGGGCGGCGATGGGCTGCAGGACGAAGCGGAGGGGCTGGGACTCCCCGTCCGGCGGCACCACGATCCCGAGCTCCGCGTCGGCGAAACCGGCGGCCGCAACGCGCACGGTGTGATGGCCGGGCCGGACTTCGGGCACCACGCGCGGCGAGGTGCCGGACTCCGCGCCGTCCACCCAGATGGTGGCCCCGGTGGGCTCGCTGTCGATGCGGATGCCCGCCACGGCGGTGCTCAGGGGTGCAGGCCCCGGCGCGGTCCTCGTCCCGACCAGGAGGCCCAGGGCGGCGAGCACGAGGATCCCCGCCGCCACCGGCGCCCACGGACGGAGGCGGCGGATCACCGTGCGCTGCGGCGCCGTCTCCTTGGCCTTGGCCGCGATCTCGGCGGGAGGGATGTCCCAGGTCGCGCCGCCGTCCACCGGGCCGTCCGTCGGCACGCGAGGGTGGGCGTCCGGCACCGGGCGGAACAGGTTGGCGACGGGCTTGCCCAGGTCCTTCGGCACGAGAGCGGTCATGAACTCCG
>DAINRN010000691.1:0-1846 GCA_036741815.1 Acidobacteriota bacterium | reverse complement strand
CAGCGTCTCCACCAGGTCCTCGTAGTAGATGTGCAGCGCCTTCTCGAACTTGTCCTTGGGCGACTTGCTCAGGTCCAGGCCTTCCTCCTTCAGGACCTTCACGCGGAAGGCGTGCTCGTTCAGGACCGCGCCCGCGGACTGGTCGATGGTGTCGCCGCCCTTGGTGATGCTGAACATGATGGACGGGATCGACAGGAAGGCCAGGGCCACGTTGCACATCCCGCCGCCGCAGGAGATCCCGATGCCGGTGAAGTTCTCGTCCTCCAGCTCGGAGAAGATGACGGCCAGGCCTTCGTTGATGGCCACCGCCTTGTACCCCAGCGACTCGAAGTACCGGCGCAGCGTTCCTTCGTGGTACGTCAGCTCCGAGCTCTTGCCGTCCATGGCGGGCACGGAGAAGGCCAGGATCTCTCCCTGGGTCTTGGCGCGGGGCAGCAGGCCCTGGATGATGGCCTCCAGAACGCCCATGGCCTCCTTCTCGCGCGGGTTCAGGACGCCGTCCGCCATGGGCCGGCGGATGTCGGTGTTGAACATGTTGGCGAAGCGCTCGGTGGCCGTGCCGTAGATGATGAGCTCGTCGCCCTCGCGGTAGTAGGAGATGTCGTTCTGGCCGAGGATGTTCTCCGTGAACCGCGAGTAGGGGACGGGGATGAACGCGTTCAGTTCCATCGTGGTATCGACGCCCTTGCCCTTCTTGCGGGCGGAGACGACCTTGCTCGTCCCCACGTCGAGGCCGACCGGGTTCGCCGTGCCGACCAGGTCCTCCATCCTCTCGTCCGCTTCCTGGACCTTCCAGAGGTGGTCCTTGCGCTCGTCCGCCATCTTTAGCCTCCGCTAGTGGTTGTACGCCCCGAGCGCGCCGCCGTGGTGGCGCCCGCGCGCTCCGCCTCGTCGTCCTGGACCTGCTCTGCGAGCCACCGGTCGTAGAGATCCTGCCGCTCGCGCCGGACCTGGTCCACCGTCGTCCCCCTGCTGGCGGCCTCCCGGGCGAGGTCCTGCTCGGCGGCGCGCACGCCGGGCCACGGCTCGTCCAGGACCCTCAAGAACTCCTCGTCGTAACCGAAGCCGAACGCCCCCACGCTCGGGGTGGTGCGGCGGTACTGGTCGGGGAGACCGAAGGCCTCGAACGGAAAGCCCCGGGCCCAGTCGAGGTGGTGGCCGATGCGGTGCGTCCGCGGGTTCACGCTGGTCAGCCCGTGGGTCACGCACATGTCCGGCGCGATCCCGTACCGTTGCCTGAGGTACTCGGTGAGCGTGCGCCCCGAAGCGAGCTGGGCCTGGGTGATGGGAAGGGCCCGGCCGCCGTCCCACCGCGTCTCGAAGGCCACGCCGAAGAACGCGTTGTTCAGGTTCAGGTAGGTGCGGCCGTCGGCCGCCCACACGGAATGGCCGGCGTGGTTGGCCTTGCTGCCCTCCTCCACCACGCGGTAGACGCGGCCGAACCGGTCGATCAGGTAGTGGTACAGGCGGTTGCGGCTCACGTAGCGCAGCAGGCGATGGCTGCTGTCGCGGAGGTTCTCGTTGAACGAGGCCTCCAGCGGCCAGACGTCGCTCTCGGTGGTGTGGAAGAGGATCCCCGCCGGCTCGGCGTAGACCGCTTCCCCGAAGCCGCCGCCCGCCTCGAAGACGCGATACCGGCGCGGCGGGCCGGGGACCGCGAAGGAGGTGTCGATCCGCAGCCCGTTGCTGTACTGCTCGAATCCCGCGCCGTTCTCGACGAGCCAGACCGCGCTGGGCGCGAGGCCCGGCGTCCGGGGGAGCTCCGGGCCCGGCTCCGCCACGGCCACGGCCGGCGACTGCGACCGCGGCTTCGGCACCGAGGCCTCCACGGGCCGCGCCGCGGGAC
>DAINRN010000690.1:0-1811 GCA_036741815.1 Acidobacteriota bacterium | reverse complement strand
GTCCGCGAGGTTCAGGGCCTGCACCAGGATCCCGTGCGGCACCTTGGGCAGGCCGAACCCCAGGGCCGGGGCCAGCAGCCGCCACGAGAAGGCCGGGGCCGCGTTCCGGAAGAGGATGGGCAGCAGGGCCAGCGAGAAGACGCCGGTGGCGATGGCGTCGCTCCACACGACGCCCGCCACGCCCAGGCCCTTCATGACCAGGACCACCTTCAAGACGATGTTCACCGCGTGGCGCAGGACGGACAGCGCGGAGAAGAGGCCCGGCCGGTCCTGGATGCGCAGCACGGCCAGGGGCACGAAGGCGAACGTCCCCAGCCAGACGTCGGCGGCCACCAGCACGATCAGCCGCCGCAGCTCCGCGCTGTCCGCGTCGAGGACCAGGCGGGCCAGGCCTCCCGCCCCGGCGATCGCGCCCGCGAAGAACAGCGCGCCCACCGCGGCCCCGAAGAGGGCGACGGACCCGGCCAGCGCCCGACGCTCCCCCTCGGTCTCCAGGTCGTAGTGGACGCGGAAGAACCCGGAGTCGAGCCCGAGGCGGAAGACGATCTTGGCCACCGTCCCGAAGAGGATGAGGAGGGCCAGGGTGCCGTAGTCGCTCGGGCTGAGGTACGCGGTGTAGACGGGGACGAGGAGGAAGTTGACGAGGCTCTGGAAGACGTCGGCGGCCCCGTAGACCGCGGAGTGGGCGGCCAGCTTGCGCAGGTGGGCGGAGAGCGGCGGCGGCGCGGCGGGCGGGGGAGGGGCTATGTCAGACCCTCGCCTTGTCCGAGGTGAAGTACTCGATGACCCGGTCCAGGATCTCGTCCAGGTGGACCTTCGGCTCGTAGCCGGTGAGCGCCCGGAGCTTCTGCAGGTCGGGCACCCGCCGCGGCATGTCCTCGAAGCCCTCCTCGTAGGCCTGGTCGTAGGGGATGTTCACGATCTCGCTCCTGCTGCGCGTGCGCTCCTTGACCCGGCGCGCCAGGTCGCGGATGGTGACCTCCTCACGGTCGTTGCCCACGTTCAGGACCTGGCCCACGGCGCCCTCGTGGTCGGCCAGCGCGAGGAGCACGCCCACCACGTCGCTGACGTAGGTGAAGCAGCGGCTCTGGGTGCCGTCGCCGTAGACGGTGAGCGGGTGCCCGAGCAGGGCCTGCTTCACCAGGTTGGGGACGACCATGCCGTAGCGGCCGGTCTGCCGCGGCCCCACGGTGTTGAAGAGGCGGAAGACCACCACGGGCAGCCGCTTCTCCTTGTGGTAGGCCAGGGCCAGGAACTCGTCGATGGCCTTGCTGCAGGCGTAGCTCCACCGTCCCTTGTGGGTGGGCCCGAGGACGAGGTCGGTGTCCTCGCGGAAGGGGACGGCCAGGCTCTTCCCGTAGACCTCCGAGGTGGAGGCCAGCAGTACCTTCTTCTTCTTCTTGTTGGCCAGCTTCAGGACCATCTCGGTCCCGTGGACGTTGGTCTCGATGGTGTTCACCGGGCTCTCCACGATGAGGCGCACGCCCACCGCGGCCGCCAGGTGGAACACCACGTCGGCGCGGTCGATGAGCTCGGCGGCCACGGGCTCGTTCATGACGCTGTCGATCGTGTAGCCGAAGCCCTTCCGGCCCTTCAGGTGCTCGATGTTGTCGATGGATCCGGTGGAGAGGTTGTCGAGGAGGTGGACCTGGTCGCCCCGCTCCAGCAGGGCCTCCGCGAGGTGGCTGCCCACGAAGCCCGCGCCGCCCGTGACGAGCGCCTTCATGCCTTGGCCTTCTCGCTCTTGTCCGCGCGGGCGCTCTGGCTGCGGTCGAGGATGACCTCGGCGGTCCGGTGGGCCCCCAGCCCGT
>DAINRN010000689.1:377-1861 GCA_036741815.1 Acidobacteriota bacterium | reverse complement strand
GGCGGTGTGGAGGGCCTGCGGCCGTGGCAGGCCCTGGAGCGCGCCGTGCGCGAGGTCCTGGTGGGCGCGGGCCTGGTCGAGGTCATCAACACCGCGTTCGTGCCGGACGCCCCCGAAGGAGGCGCGCCCCGGGCGAGGCTGGCGAACCCGCTGGCCGCGGATCAGGGCGCGCTGCGTGACGGCCTGGTCGTCCCCGGCCTCCTGAAGACGCTCCAGTCGAACCTGAGGCGTGGCGCGCGCGACGTCAGGATCTTCGAGATCGGCCGCGTGTTCCTTCCCGCCTCCGTCCCGCCGGGCGAGGAGCGCCGGCTGGGGCTGCTCATCTCAGGCGGCGCGACGCCCCACTGGTCCCAGCCGCGTCGCGCCGCCGACTTCTTCGATGGCAAGGGCATCCTCGAGATCCTGGCAAGACGGGTCGGGCCGTTCGATTTCCGGGCGGCGGACTCCCTTCCGTCCCACGTTCACCCTGGGAAGGCCGCCCGTCTCTTCTGGAACGGTCAGGATCTGGGGTACGTGGGATCCCTCCATCCCGACGCCATGGCGGCGTGGGACCTCCGGGATGAGACCGTGGTGGCGGAGCTGAACCTCGAGCCCGTCTTCGCCGTCCCCGCCGTCGTCCCGCGCCTCCAGCCGCTGTCGCGCTTCCCCGCGGTGGCGCGCGACGTGTCGATCGTCTGCGACGAGGGCATGACCGCGGCCGAGGTGGAGGCGATCGTGCGGGGCGCCGCGGGCGGCCGCCTGCGCTCGGCGACGGTGACGGACCGCTATCAGGGCCCGCCGGTGCCGGCGGGCAAGGTCGGCTTGACGATGAGCCTCGTCTACCACGATCCTTCACGTACCCTGACGGGCGACGAGGTGCAGGCGTCGATGGAGTCGGTGGTGGCGGGGCTGCGGGCGCGCGGCGCGGAGATCCGGGGGGAGTAGGAATGGAGAACAGCTTCGAGCTTCTCGAGGACAAGGTCCGCAAGGCGGTGGAGCTGGTCAAGCGCCTCCGCAAGGAGAACAAGGACCTGCACGACGAGGTGCAGAAGGCGGGGCCCCGCCTGCAGGAGCTGGAGAAGAAGGTGGAGGCCGCCGAGAAGCATCGGGGAGCGGCCGGCGCGGACGCGGCCAAGATGGAGTCGCTGGCCCGCGAGCTGAAGGACCTGCGCCACGAGCGCGAGGAGATCCGGCGCCGGATCGCCAAGCTGGTGGACGCGCTGGACACCCTGGAGTGACTCGGGCCTATAATCCGCGCGAGCTTCCATGACGGACAAGGCGGACCCCAACCTCGTCCACGTCGAGATCTTCGGGCAGACCTACACCGTGCGGGCGGGCACGGATGCCGGCTACGTCGAGAAGCTGGCCGCGTACGTGGACTCCCAGATGGTGGAAGTGAGCCGCAACGCGGGCGCGGTGGACTCCGTGCGTATCGCGGTGCTCGCCGCGCTCAACATCGCCGATGAGTGCTTCCAGCTCCGCACCCAGGAAGGGGAGGCGGAGCG
>DAINRN010000689.1:0-367 GCA_036741815.1 Acidobacteriota bacterium | reverse complement strand
AATGGTCGGCAGGCTGGTGAAGATGAGCAAGCCAACGAAGACGCCGGCGACCGCAAAGGCGCAGACGCCGACGATGGCTGCGGGCGGGAAGATGTCGGCCACGTCCGGGGGGACCCGCATGTTTTGCATGCGCAGCTTGATGTGCCGGTCGTTCACCGCGAGCGTCTCCGGCGCGACCAACACGCCGAGCAGGGCGGGAGCGAGCAGAACCAGATTGACGACGAAGGGGAGGCGGAGCGGCGCGCGCTGGCCAAGGCGGAGGTCCTGGCCCGGGCACTGGGCGCCGCGATCGAAGAATAGTCCGGATCGGATCCGCGCCCCTCGGGTGTGCCCTCCGCGCGGAACCTCAGATTAGATCCGCGCTCCG
>DAINRN010000688.1:986-1868 GCA_036741815.1 Acidobacteriota bacterium | reverse complement strand
GGACGGCGACGAGGCCCGGGGCGCGGACGTGCGCCGGCGACCCCATGACGAAGCCCACCATGGTGGTGAGCATCACCATGAGCGTGATCCGCGGCTTGGTCAGCTCGACGTAGTCGGCGAGGGCGGCGCGGTGGGCGACGGCGACGGGCGCGCTCACGACGGCACCGCCACGCGCGTCCCGTGCACGGCGGAGGAAACGCTTTGGCGACGCCGCAGCAGGCGGAACGCCCGCAGGGTCGTGAGCCAACACGCCCCCAGTATGGCGGCGCCCACCGCGACGTGGGCCGTCGTCGGCACCACCGCCCGGCCGCCCAGTACCGTGGCTCCGCCCAGGCCGATCTGGATGAGGACGAGCACCAGGGCCGCCGCGGCCATCCGGACGATGCGTCGCTCGCGGGAGCGGAGGGCGTGGAGGAGGAGGTGGACGACCGCCGACAACACCAGCAGCGCGCCCACGCGATGCGCGAAATGCACCGCGACGCCTGGACCGTCGAAAGCCGGGATCAGCCGGCCCTGGGCGAGCGGAAAGTCACGGATCGCCAGGCCCGCGCCCATGTGGCGCATGACCGCGCCCACGGCCAGCTGCAGGAAGACCACGGCCGTGGCGACGACCGCGGCGGGACCGACGTTCGAGCGATCGGGTACCGATGAAGGACGGGCCAGGAATTCGCGCGATGTGGAGTAGGCAAGCGCGATTGTCACGCAGAAGAACGTCTGGGCCAGACAGGCGTGGGCCACGGAGACGGGCGTGGGCAGCAGGAACTTCACCGTGAGCCCGCCCAGGATGCCCTGGGCGATCACGGTCAGGAGCGCCGCCCAGGCCAGGCGGCGCACCCCTGCGCGCGGCTCGCTCCGGGCGGTCCACACGGCCAGGACCGTCGT
>DAINRN010000688.1:0-961 GCA_036741815.1 Acidobacteriota bacterium | reverse complement strand
GAGCAGGCCCACGAAGGTCGCCACCATCCGGTGGCCGTGCTCGAAGAAGACGCCGCCCACCATCGGCGGCATCAGCATCCCGTAGGACAGCGGCCAGTCCGGCACGGCCAGGCCCGAGCCCGTGCTGGTCACGAGGCCCCCGACGAAGATCAGGACCAGCGTGCAGGCGGCAGTGAAGACGGAGAACCGGTGCCGCCAGGGACTGAAGCCGACGTCTGCGGGGACGCTCATCGCGGTGGGCGGGGAAGAGGTGTGCGGGGAGACGCCCCGGCCAGCGGGACGCCTCCCGGGCGGCGGCCGCTAGCCCTTGAAGGCGAAGTCCACCTTGGCGGGCGAGCCCGCCTTGACGGACACCTTCTGGGTCTGGCCCTTGAGCTTCTCGTGGTACGCCTCGACCTCGTAGTCGCCGGGAGGCAGGCCCTTGATCTCGAAGGTCCCGTCTTCGTTGGTCACCGCGTAGAACGGGTTGTCGTTCACCGAGATGTAGGCCCGCATCCACGGGTGCACGTCGCAGCCCACCGGGAACATGATCTCCTTCTTGTCGAAGGTCTTGGTGGACTCCATGCCCTTGCGGGGCTGCCCGATGTTGAACTCGGCGTTCACGTTCGGCCGCGGGTGGATGTTGTGGAGCGTGTCATCGCTGTTCTTGATCTTCAGCGGCTGTCCTGTCCGCATCTGCACGATGTGCGGCGTGTAGTTGCAGCCCTGCTGGTCGATGACGGCGGCCTCCGCCGGCGCGGGGTAGTTGCCCGGGGGAAGGCCGCTCTTGACGTAAACGTAGACGTTCGCCAGCCCTCCGTCCTTCACCTGGATGGGCTGCTTCTCCATGCCTTCCTTGTGCATCTCCACGCACTTCGGGTCGGCGGAGAGCTTGATCTTCTCCGCTGGAGGCACGGTGCCCTCGAAGGTCACCTTCCCCGAGATCGTCTCGGTGCCCGCGGCGGGCGCGGCGGCCCCATCG
>DAINRN010000687.1:0-1872 GCA_036741815.1 Acidobacteriota bacterium | reverse complement strand
AGAAGAAGATCTCCGCCACCTTGTTCTTCTCGTGGGTGACGACCAGGTTCCCCGTCTGGTGTGAGCCGATCAGGGTCTGGATCACCGTGGCCAGGTCGAAGAAGCGGAGGTTTCCCTGGAGCTGCTTCCCCGCGCCCTTCGGGACCTTCAGGGTCGTGGCCTCCAGGCGCCGCGCCAGCACCAGGCACAGGTTCCGCGCGAAGGCGGGCAGGCTGAGCATGAGGTCGAGGAAGACGGCCTTCTCGAGCGTGAACAGCTCGGCCCGCTCCGGCGCGCGGGCGGTGGCGGTGCGGCGGGACCCGGTCAGGAGCGCGAGCTCGCCCAGGACCTCGCCCACGCCCAGGTACGCGACGGGCACGGGGTCCGCGCCGTCCGAGGGCGCGGCCAGGACCTCCAGCACGCCGCTCTTCACGATGTAGAGCCGGGCGCCTTCGTCGCCCTGCTCGAAGACGACGGCGCCCGCGCCGAGCTCCTCGACCTCGCCCTGGGCCAGCACCGCCTGAAGCACCTCGGGCGGCTGGTTCTCGAACAGGTCCGAGCGTTTGAGGAAGCCGGGATCGATGGCGCCCATGGCGGAGCGGGCATTATAACCCTCACCCCACGAATGCCGTAGGCGCGTGTGGAACTGTGCTAAGATGTGCCGCTTTTCCGGCCGCCGGCGCCCAGCCCGGTCTGCCGGGCTCCGCCAAGTCGTTCTAAATCAAGGTCTTGTAAAGTGACGATCTCGACCCTTACCAAGGTGCTCCCCAAGGACGTCCATGCCGTTCTGGGCCGGCACATGCTGGCCGACGGCTTCGACCTCGTGTTCGATTTCGAGGAGAGCCACGGCTCCTGGCTGCACGACGCCAAGAGCGGCCGCGACTACCTCGACTTCATCACCTTCACCGCCAGCAACCCGATCGGCTTCAACCACCCGGGGATGAAGGACCCGGAGTTCCTGAGGGTCCTGCACCGCGTGGCCCAGCTGAAGCCGGCGCTCTCCGACCTCTACAGCGTCGAGTACGCGCAGTTCGTCGAGACCATGGGCCGCCTGGCCATCCCCGCCTACATGAAGTACGCCTTCTTCATCGAGGGCGGCACGCTGGGGGTGGAGAACGCGCTGAAGGTGGCCTTCGACTGGAAGGTGCGGCGGAACAAGGCGAAGGGCGTGGCGGGCGAGCGCGGCTCTCAGATCATCCATTTCCGCGAGGCCTTCCACGGGCGGAGCGGGTACACGCTCTCGCTGACCAACACGGACCCGGTCAAGACCGACTACTTCCCGAAGTTCCCGTGGCCGCGCATCGACAACCCCAAGCTGCGCTTCCCCGTCACCGCCGACGTGGAGAGCGACGTGGCCGCGGCCGAGCAGAGGGCGCTGGACCAGATCCGCCGGGCCTTCGCCGACAACCCCGACGACATCGCGGCCATCCTGATCGAGCCCATCCAGGGAGAGGGCGGCGACAACCACTTCCGCCCCGAGTTCATGCAGGCGCTGGAGCGCCTGGCCCGCGAGAACGCGTGCTTCTTCATCGTGGACGAGGTGCAGACGGGCGTGGGCATCACGGGGAAGATGTGGGCCCACGAGCACTACGGGGTCACGCCCGACGCCCTGTCCTTCGGGAAGAAGACGCAGGTCTGCGGCTGCCTGGTGGGGCCGAAGGTGGACGAGGAGCCGCAGAACGTCTTCAAGGTCCCCTCGCGGATCAACTCGACCTGGGGCGGCGGGCTCACCGACATGGTCCGCTTCGGCCGCTACCTGGAGATCATCCACGACGAGCGCCTGGTGGAGAACGCGCGGGTGGCGGGCGAGCACCTGCTGGCCGGCCTGCGCGACCTCCAGGCGGAACTTGGCGGCCTCGTGTCCAACGCCCGCGGGCGCGGCCTGATGATCGC
>DAINRN010000686.1:0-1876 GCA_036741815.1 Acidobacteriota bacterium | reverse complement strand
CCTTCTCGTCCGGGTGCCAGCCGATGGCGGTGGGAAAGAAGAGCACCACGGCCCCCTGGAGCGCGGTGAGCCGCGCGCCCTCCGGGTACCACTGGTCCCAGCAGATGAGGGTGCCGAGGCGCCCGGCGCGGGTGTCGAAGGCGCGGAAGCCGAGGTCGCCGGGGGTGAAGTAGAACTTCTCGTAGTAGGCGGGATCGTCCGGGATGTGCATCTTCCGGTAGAGCCCCACCACCTCGCCCGTGGCGTCGATCACCGCCGCGCTGTTGTGGTAGAGGCCGGGGGCGCGCCGCTCGAAGACGGGCGCCACCACCACGACCCCCGCCTGTTTGGCCACGGCGCCCAGGGCCCCGGTGGTGGGGCCGGGAACGGGCTCGGCGAGGTCGAACCGGCGCGCGTCCTCGCTCTGGCAGAAATAGGGCGAGCGGAACAGCTCGGGCAGGCAGACCACGTCGGCCCCGGCGGCGGCCGCTTCCTTGATGCGCCCCACGGCGTGGTCGACGTTTCTGGCGGGGTCGGGGGACATGGCCATCTGGACGAGACCGACCTTGAACCGCTGCGGCGACATCGCGGGCAGTCTACACCCGGCCGTGGGCCCCGACCTCGGGCTCGAGGTGCACGACCACGTCCACGATCGCGGGATACGCGCGCTGCAGCGCCTCCTCGATCCAGTCCGCCACGTCGTGGGCCTCGCGGAGGGTGAGCGTGCTGTCCACGTGGGCGATGAGGTCCACGTACACCGCGTCGGGGCCGCCGCGCGTGCGGATCTCGCGACAGTTGCGGACGCCGGGCACGCCCAGCACCACGGGTGACAGCTTGTCGGGCGAGATGACCGCGCGGTCGGTCAGGGTGTGGAACGATCCGATCAGGATGCGCACGCCCAGGACGGCGATGAAGACCGCAATGGCCAGGGCCACCACGCCGTCCACCCAGGGCACCCCGGCCCGCGCGCCCGCGAACGAGGCCACCACCCCCAGCGTCACGTAGATGTCCGAGCGGGTGTGCGCGGCGTCGGCCTGGAGGTACACGCTGCCCAGGCGGCGGCCCTCGCGCCCCTCGTACCAGGCCACGAAGAGGTTGATGACCAGGGTGACGGTCATGACCGTCCAGTTCAGGGCGCCGATCAAGGGGACGTTCGATTGCGAGACCTGGCGCAGGGCCTGCTCCACCACGGTGAAGGCCACCCCCAGCAGCGCGAGGCCGATGACCAGCGTGGCCGCGGTCTCGAACTTGCGGTGCCCGTAGGGGTGGCCCTCGTCGGGCGGGGCGTAGGCCACCGTGGTCACCACCAGGCCCACCACGTTGTTCGCCCCGTCGAAGAGGCTGTGGTAGCCGTCGGCCTGCATCGAGGTACTGTGTGACAGCTTGCCCACCGCGATCTTGGAGAGGCTGACGAGGACGTTCAGCCCGAGGGTGGCCCACAGCACGCGGCGGACGCCCTTCTTGGTGACGTCGGTGCCGGTGTTGGGCATGGGCGAAGCCTACTTCATCCGCGCGCCCTGCTCCTCGGTGGCGAAGATCCAGCCCACGACCTTGCCGGGCTGGATCCGGCCCTCCTCGCCCCAGAACTGGCGGTCCCGCAGGAAGCGCGATGACGTGTCGGCGGGGGGGATGCCGTCCATCTCGGCGCGGATCCGATCGAAGCGGTCCTTCCACCGCGCCATGTTTCCCTCGCGCAGGTCCACCCAGCCCGCGGCGGCCCAGGACTCCACGTGCTCGGGCGTCACCTCGCGCGCCTCCGCCGCCGCGGTCAGCGGCGGGATCTTGCACTCCGGGCCGCGCAGCAGCCGGCCGTCGGGGAGCAGGATGGGGATGCCGATGGAGACGATCTCCCGCCGCAGCGCGTGGAACAAGAGCGGCAGGACCGCGCCCGAGAACA
>DAINRN010000685.1:0-1878 GCA_036741815.1 Acidobacteriota bacterium | reverse complement strand
GCGACGGGGGCCGGACCTTCCTGGGGGAGGTCTACAAGGGTATCCAGTCCGATCCCGGGCTTCTTGGGGTGACGATCAGCGAGGGCCTGGCCGCCTCTGCCCCGCGCGAGATCCCGCGGGTCTTCGCCGGGAGCTGGATCAACGCGGACTTCTCGGTCTGGATCGGGCACGCCGACGACCGGCGGGCGTGGGACCTGCTGGGCGATGCGCGGGACGCAATGACGGGTGCCGAGCAGGACACCCATCGAAACGTCAGGCCGGACGCGCTCGAAAGTGCTAAAGAATGGTTTAGATCTGCCTGCGCCAGCGACTGGTGCTGGTGGTACGGCGACGACCGCTCCTCGGAGAACGACCTCGAGTTCGACCGGCTGTTCCGGCGCTACCTGCAGGCGGTGTACGCGGCGCTCGATCAGCCCGCGCCGCCGGGCCTCGACAACACGCTCATCACCACGCGCCACGTGGGCATTCGCCAGAGCCGCCCTACGGGCGCCGTGGACCCGGTCCTGGACGGCGAGGTCACCGCGCCCGAGGAGTGGGTCGCGGCCGGCGTGCACCGGCCGCCCGTCACCGGCGCCATGCACCACGCCTCGCAGCGGCTGCGCGCCCTGCGCTTCGGCGTGGGAGGGGAGCGCCTGAACGTCCTCGTTGAGGGTGCCATCCCCATGACGGACCTGCTGGCCGTGGCGGACGTCGCTTTGAGCTTTCCCGGGCCGCAGCCCCTGCGCTATCGTCTCCGCAGGGCAGACTCGGGCGCCGTCGCGATCCTCCGGGAGACCCGGAGCCCAATGGGCTGGGTCGCCTCGCCGACCGCGGCGGCCGCCGCCGCGGGATCGGTGCTGGAGGTCGGCGTGCCGCTGGTCGAGCTCCAGCGCGGGCCGGGGGGCGCGCTCGAGTTCCGGGCCCTGGTGCTCCAGGACGGCACGGAGCTGGAGCGCCACCCCGAGGCCCAGCCCATCGCGGTCGTTCCCGAGGAGGTCACGCGTGATTGACATCGAGTCGCTGCTGAAGGAGAAGCGGGTCTTCCCTCCGCTCGAGGCCTTCAGCCGCGCGGCGCACGTCAAGAGCCTGGAGGAATACCGCCGCATCTACGAGCGCAGCGTCAGCGAGCCCGAGGCCTTCTGGGCGGAGCAGGCGGAGGCGCTCGTCTGGTCGAAGAAGTGGGACCGTGTCCTCGAGTGGAACCCGCCGTTCGCCCAGTGGTTCGTGGGCGGCACGCTGAACCTCTCGGAGAACTGCCTCGACCGGCACGTCGCCGCCGGCCGCGGGGACAAGACGGCCATCCTGTGGGAGGGCGAGCCGGGGGAGACCCGCGCCGTGACCTACGCGGAGCTGCTCGGGGAAGTCAAACGGTTCGCCAACGTCCTGCGGGGCCTGGGCGTCGAGACGGGGGACCGGGTCGGCATCTACATGCCAATGATCCCCGAGGCCGCGGTGGCCATGCTGGCCTGCGCGCGCATCGGCGCCACCCACAGCGTCGTCTTCGGCGGGTTCTCGTCCGAGGCCCTGCGCGACCGGATGAACGACGCCCAGGCGCGGCTGATCGTCACCGCCGACGGCGGCTACCGCCGTGGCGCGGTGGTGCCCCTGAAGGCGAGCGTGGACGGGGCGCTCGACGGCGGCGGGTGCCCTTCCGTGAAGACCGTGGTCGTCGTGCGCCGGACCGGACAGGACGTCCCCATGCAGCAAGGCCGGGACCACTGGTGGCACGAGCGGATGGCGAAGGCCACCGCCGAGTGCCCGCCCGAGCCCCTGGAGGCCGAGCACCCGCTCTTCATCCTCTACACGAGCGGCACCACGGGGAAGCCGAAGGGTGTCGTCCACACCACCGGCGGCTACCTGCTGCAGGTGGCGCTCACCACGAAGTACGTCTTCGACCTC
>DAINRN010000684.1:0-1884 GCA_036741815.1 Acidobacteriota bacterium | reverse complement strand
CCGAGTTCACCGAGGCCGGCGTCCTGCTGGCGATCACCTACTCGATCCGGGAAGGCCGCCGCGGCGAGTTCTTCGACCTGATGCGCGAGCTCAAGCCGATGCTTCACACGATCGGCGGCGGCGACGTGGCGATCTACGAGGATCGCAGCCGGCCGAACTACCTCATGGAAGTCTTCCGGTTCAAGGACGACGTCGAGTTCACCGCCTTCGACGACAAGTTCCACAAGGACCGGAAGATCGCGGCGATCTACGCGCTCCTGGACGACATCGTCGAGGCGGAGAAGAGCGACTTCAAGATCTTCGAGCGCCGCCTGTAACGAGCGGCCGTGACGCGAGAAAGGCCCGGGGAAGCTCCCGGGCCTTTTTTTCTTTTGCCCCCCCACCCTCCGCGCTTTGTCGTTCGATCGGTAGAATCCTGCCATGCCGTCACCGCTCGGGCACGCGCTCGCGGGCCTGACCGTTCACGTCCTGAGCGCCCGCGACGCGGCGGAACGCAAGAGCCTCGGACGGGCCGCCCTGCTCGCGGCCGCCGCGACGGCGCCGGACCTGGACCTGATGTTCCGGTTCGTCGACGGCCGCAACCACCATCAGGCCGAGACCCACAGCGTCGGGGCGGCCGCGCTCTTCGCGCTCTCGGTGTGGGCGATCCAGCTCCTCCGCCATCGGCCCCGGCCGGCGGCGCTGGGCCTGTGGGCCGGCGTGTCCTGGCTCACGCACCTCGTGCTCGACTACCTCGGCCTGGACACCCACCCTCCCATCGGGATCATGGCCCTGTGGCCGCTCGATTCCGGCTATTACAAGGCCCCGTGGACCCTGTTTATGGACATTGGGCGTACACTCGAGTGGGCGACCGTCCGTCACGATGCCCTGGCCGTGGCCTGGGAGATCGTGCTCCTGGGTCCCTTGCTGGTGGCGTCCTGGCGACTGCGCGCTCGAGCCGAGGCCTGATGGCGCGAGGATTCGAGAGCAAGTCGGTCACGGACCAGCAGGAGTCGGCCTTCGACGACTCGGCCCCCCGCGGGGAGCCGGGCCCGCCGCCGAGGCGCCGCAAGCTGGAGTTGGCGCGCGCGGACCTGCTGCACCGCATCGAGGCCGCGGGCAACGACCGCTACCGCGACATGCTGCGCAAGGCCCTGGCCGACGTGGACAAGGAGCTCGCCGCCCTGCGCTAGCGGCGCCGCCTAGCTGTAGGTGTAGAACCCCCGCCCGGCCTTACGGCCCAGCCACCCCGCGTCCACCATCTTCTTGAGCAGGGGACAGGGCCGGTACTTCGGGTCGCCCAGCCCGGTGTGCAGGACCTCCAGGATGGCCAGGCAGACGTCGAGGCCGATGAAGTCGGCCAGCGTGAGCGGGCCCATGGGGTGGTTCATGCCCAGCTTCATGACCTGGTCGATGGCAGGGGCGGTGGCCACGCCCTCGTAGAGGGCGAAGACGGCCTCGTTGATCATCGGCATGAGCACGCGGTTGGAGACGAAGCCGGGGTAGTCGTTCACCTCGACCGGGGTCTTGCCCAGGGCGCGGGCGAGGTCGACCACCGTGCGTGTCGTCTCGTCCGACGTGGCGTGGCCGCGGATCACCTCCACGAGCTCCATGATCGGGACGGGGTTCATGAAGTGCATCCCGATGACCTTGTCCGGCCGCTTCGTCACCGCCCCCAGCTTGGTGATGGAGATCGAGGAGGTGTTGGAGGCCAGGATCGCGGAAGGCCTGGCCAGGCGGTCCAGCTCGGCGAAGAGCGCCGTCTTGGCCTCGAGGTTCTCGACGACGGCCTCGACCACGAGGTCGGCCCCGGCCACCGCCTGGAGGTCGGTGGTGGCCGTGATGCGCGCCAGCGTCGCGTCCTTCTCGGCCGCGGTCAGCTTGCCCTTCTCGGCGAGACGGCCG
>DAINRN010000683.1:0-1884 GCA_036741815.1 Acidobacteriota bacterium | reverse complement strand
ATCTTCCCCTCGGCCACGGCCTTGTGGTACTGGTCGATGGCCGTCCTCATCGTCCGCAGCTCGCGGCGCAGCTCGATCTCCCGCTGCCGCGTGCGCGTGATCCGCGCCATGGGCAATATGGCCGTGGCCAGGATCATCAGGATCCCGGCGGTCGCAACCATCTCCAGAAACGTGAAGCCGCTGCAAGAGCTGCGAGCGGAGCGGGATTCACTCCCGCGAAGCGAGCGGGGGTTCAAGGGGGTGCGACGCAGCACCCCCTTGCTCAAGGACGACTCCCTAGTCCGCACGGTTTCCCTCGTCCCCCCGGAAGTACGCGGACAGCACGATGGAGAGGTCGGCGACGCTGCCCTCCTTCTGCCGAATCGAGACCTGGTCCACGATCACGAAGTGCCGGGACTGCTCGAGAGCGGCCAGGAACGAGCCGAGCTGCCGGTAGGTCCCCGTCACCGGCATCGTGACCTGGAACCGGCTCAGCCCCGCCACCCCCTTCACCTCCTTGGGCGAGTAGTTCCGCCGCGGAGACTGCAGGCCGAGCCGCGTGGCCACGCTCTCGAGCTCCTCGAGCACGGGCAGCAGGCCGATCCGGCGGCCGCCCACGACCTCCCGGTAGAAACGGGCCACGTCGCGGTTGTTGGACTCCAACGTCTCGGCCCGACGCCGCAGCTCGGCCGTGGCGCGGCGCTCGCGCTCCACCTCTTCGCGCAGCACCACCACCCGCGACGCGATGTTCTTCTCCTGCATGCGCCGGGGCAGCGTGTAGGCCAGGAGGACGGCCAGGTTCAGCCCCGCGAGAACGAGGAAGGGAACGAGCAGGCGCCGGCGCCAGTAGGGCTTCAATTCAGGCGCTCCTGCCCATCCTCGGGCGCGTCGTCCGCGTCCGGCTCCGGCGACGGCGGGCCGGGCGGACGCCGCTGCGGCGGCCGCGCGCGGCGGTCCGGCATCCCGGGTGCCTGGTCACCGTTCGCCGAAGGCGCAGGAACCGGTCGCGAGGCGGCGGGCACACCCGGCGTCGGACTGGCCGGGGCCGGCGCCGCGGCGGGACCCGCTTCCGGAGCCTCGTCGGCGCCCTCGTCCTGGACCTCGGCCTCGGCCTCGGAGGCCGCGGCAGGGACCGCGGCCGGCTCGTCCACGACGCCGGGAAGGTAGCGCATCGTGTAGCGGAACTCGGCCGTTCCGCCGTCCAGCTCGTTCACGCTCACGGGATAGACGTCCTCGAACTCGCCTCGCCCCTCGAGCAGGCCCACGAGACCCAGCCCCGCCCGGGCAGGCCGGGCCACGGCGGCGATCTCGAGCAGGACCCGGCCGTGCTCCACGCCCGGCGCGATCGACACCAGCCGGATGTCGCGCGGAAGGACCCCCTCCAGGCGCGCGAAGAGCCCCGTCCAGGAGAACGTCCGTCGGTCCACGAGGTCCTTGAGCACGCTCCATTCCGCCAGGACGCCTTTGTCCGGCGGAGGCGCCTTCAGCCTGCGTCCCTCGGTGCGCAGGCGGTCCAGGTCCGCCTCCAGCCCGGCGACCTCCTGGTGCAGCTTCGACGTCCGCGCCGGCATCAGCCCGCGCAGGACGAAAGCGTGGTGGATGGTTACGGCCACGAGGAGCGCGGAGACGATCCCAAACAGCAGCGCGGGCATGGCCAGGTTGCGGAACGGCTGGGAGGCGAAGTTGAGGGACCTCATGCCCGCGCCCCCGCGAGGCTGGCCGCGGCCCCGGCGATGGCCTGCGCTGCCGCCGCCGGGATGCCGGGACCGATCCACTCCCCGGGGTCCACGACCCTGGGCTCGTGCTCCAGGGCCCTTCCCAGCAGGTCCAGGGCCTCGGACGGAACGACGGCGGCGGAGCGGACCAGCACGTCGGCGAGCCCGGGCCCTCCCAGCCTGTCGCGGT
>DAINRN010000682.1:0-1886 GCA_036741815.1 Acidobacteriota bacterium | reverse complement strand
TGGACCATCCCATGGCCACGGACACGCGCGGGGCGGTGACGGTGGTGGACCGGAGCGGCGCCCGGACCGTGCTCTCCGACGGCTGGGTCGACGTCGGTGGCCTCGCCTGGTCCGCCGACGGGCGCGAGGTGTGGTTCACGGCCTCGCGGGAGGGATCCTCCCGCGGCCTCCACGCGGTGACGCTCCAGGGCCGCGCGCGGACGCTGGCGCGCATGCCCGGCCAGCTCGTCCTGCAGGACGTCCACCCGGACGGCCGCCTGCTGCTGACGCATGCCCATCCCCGCTTCGAGGTTCGCGGACGCGCCGCGGGAGAGGCCGGGGAGCGCGACTTCTCCTGGCTGGACATGACGGTGGTGAAGGACATCTCGTCCGACGGCCGCCTGCTGCTGTTCGACGAGTCCGGCGAGGGCGGGGGCCCGGGCTACGCCGTGTATCTGCGCAAGACGGACCGCTCGCTGCCCGTACGGCTGGGCGAAGGGTCGGCGCAGGGCCTCTCTCCCGACGGCCGCTGGGCGCTCTCCATCCGGCTGGCGCGGCCGCCGGAGCTGATGCTCCTTCCTACCGGCGCCGGGCAGCCCCGCACGCTGCCGCGAGGCGCCGTGCGCGAGTACCACTGGGCCTGCTTCCTCCCCGACGGGAAGCGCGTGCTGGTCGTCGGCAACGAAGAGGGCCGGGCCACGCGGATCTTCCTCCAGGACGTGGAGAGCGGGCCGCCGCGCCCGGTGACGCCGGAGGGGACCTGGATGGAGTCCAACACCGTCACCCCCGACGGGCGCTTCGTGGTGGCCCACGCCGAGGAGAACCGCCTCTTCCCGCTCGAGGGGGGCGGCGCGGGGCGTCCGGTGCCCGGTCTCGAGCCGGGCGACACGCCACTGCGCTGGAGCGTGGACGGCCGGCATCTGTTCCTGCGCGCCCGCGGCGCGGGGTTGCCCGCGCGCGTCGTGCGCCTGGACCCCGTGAGCGGCCGCCGCGAAGCCTGGATGGCGCTGCAGCCCACGGACCCGGCCGGCGTGGTGGGCGTGGGCTCCGTCGTCCTCACCCCGGACGGGCGCACGTACGTCTACGAATACGTGCGCTCCCTGTCCGACCTTTACCTCGTGGAGGGGATGCGGTAATGACGGAGGCAGGAATGCTGGCGTACCGGACGCACGCGAAGCGGGTGCTCACGGCTCTCCTCGTCGGCGCGGGGACGGTCCTGGCCGACCCCGCGGGGCCGCCGGCCGCAGCGCGGATCCCGGTCACCGACGAGTACCACGGGGTCAAGGTCGTGGACGACTACCGTTGGCTGGAGGGCGGGGACGATCCGAGGGTCAAGGAGTGGAGCGACGCCCAGAACGCCTGGGCGCGCGCGAACCTCGACCGCCTCCCCGGCCGCGACGTCCTCCGCGCGGAGGTTACGCGGCTCCGCAAGATCCCCCTGCACGGTTATGGGCAGCTCCGATTCGCGGGAGGGACGCTCTTCGCACTGAAGACGGAGCCCCCGAAGCAGCAGCCGCTGCTCGTGACCCTGGCCTCCGAGGACGAGCCCGCGTCCGCGCGGGTGGTGCTCGATCCCAACGTCCGGGACCGCACGGGAGGGACGTCGATCGACTGGTACGTGCCGTCCCCCGACGGCACGCGCGTCGCGGTCTCCCTCTCCGAAGGCGGGTCCGAGCGCGGCAACGCCCACGTCTTCGAGACCGCGACGGGCCGCGAGGTGGGCGAGGCGGTCCCGCGCGTGAACTACGGTACCGCCGGGGGCAGCCTGGCCTGGGACGCCGACGGCACGGGCTTCTTCTACACGCGCTACCCGCGCGAGGGAGAGCGGCCGGCCGCGGACCTGGACTTCTACGTGCAGGTCTACCACCACCGGATCGGGTCGCCCATGACGGACGACCGCTACGAGA
>DAINRN010000681.1:0-1907 GCA_036741815.1 Acidobacteriota bacterium | reverse complement strand
CGGAGGTCGACCCGAGCGGCAGAAGCCTGTCCATGGGCGCGCGGATGCTATCGCGGGGCGGCGGCGCGATCAACGGCGGCGGGGACGGGCACGAGCGGCAGCCGGACCCTCACCTCCGTCCCGTGCGAGGGCGTGCTCTGCACGGTGATGTCGCCCCGCTGCTCGCGGACGATGTGGTAGACGATGGCCAGCCCCAGGCCGGTCCCCAGGGGCCGCTGGGACTGGAAGGGCTCGAACATCCGGCGCATCTGCGCCTCCGCCATCCCCTGCCCCTCGTCCCGGATGGTGAGGACCAGGTCGTCGTCGTGGCGTCCCAGGCGCACGAACAGCAGCCCCCCGTCGGGCATGGCTTCCAGCCCGTTGCGGGCCAGGTTCCAGAAGACCTGGGTAATGCGGTCGGGGTCGGCCCGGCAGAGCAGCGGCCCTTCATCGGCCTCGAACTCCACGCGGTGCCCGGGGCCCACCTCCGGGCCGTTGCGCAGGAGCGTGACCGCCTCCTCCAGGACCGGCCGCAGGTCCACGGGGCCCGCGGGCGGCCGCGCGGGGCGTGCCTGGTACAGGAACTGGTTCAAGGCGTCGGAGAGCCGCTGCGACTCGCGCCGGATGATGGCGAGGAGCCGCTCGTGCTCGGGTGAGATGCCGGCCTCGCCCATCAGGATCTGGGCCGACCCGCTGATCGACCCCAGCGGGTTCCGGATCTCGTGGGCGAGCTGGGCCGCCATCTCCCCCACCGCGGCCAGCTTCTCCTTCGTGCGCACGTCGTTTTCGAGGCGCTTGATGTCGGTCAGGTCCTGGAAGATCAGCAGGTGGCCGCCGCCGCCCGTCCCGGGCCAGGCGTCGGTGAGAGGCGAGATGGAGATGCCGAGGGCGGCCACGCCGCCGTCAGGCCGGACGTAGGACAGCTCCACGCGTTCCAGCTCCCGCCCCGCTGTGCGCGCGCGCAGGGCCACGGCGTCGAACAAGCGCGAACGGAATACCTCCGAGAGCGGGCGACCCCGCGCCTCTGCCGCGCGCTGCCTCAGGATCCCGGCCCCGAACTCGTTCAGGTAGAGCACGCGGCCCTCGGCGTCGGCGGTCATGAGCCCGCTGTGGATGCTGCTCACGATGACCTTGTTCAGCTCCTCGAGGTCCGCTACCTGCTCCACCGTCTCCTCCAGCCTCTGCCCCACGCTCTTGAGGCTCTCCGAGAGATAGGACCCGATGAGGGCCACGGTCATACAGGCCACGCCGGTGACGAAGATCGAGTAGACCAGCGCCTTGGAAGACAGGTAGGGAACGTCGGAGAGGCCCTGCGGGGGCACCCACCCTGCCCTGACCGCCCAGACGATGGCGGCGTAGAAGAGCGTGGCCAGTCCGGCGAGGACCATGCCCGCGCGCCGGTAGAGCAGCACCGCGCCCGACAGGACCGGGATCGGGTAGAGCAGCATGAAGCCGGTCCGCACCCCTCCCGTCACGTACACGAGGCCGGTGATGACGATCAGGTCGCCCACGACCTGGCCGAAGACCAGCGGCACCGGGCGGGACACGAACCGCAGCGCCACGGCATGGATCACCGTCAGGGCGTACGTACTGACGATCAGGAAGTAGAGTGGGTTTATGGGGAGGAGGTTCTCGGAGACCGCCTCCACGTAGGCGGCCACCAGCAGGAGGGTGGTCACCATGACCAGCCTCATCAGCATCAGGAGCTTGAGGCGGCGGTCGAGGGTGGGGTCCATGCCAGCGCGGCGACCGGCGCGGCCCGCCGCCTTGAGTCGGCGGCGGGCGCGCGGCGGCTCTACGTGAGCTTGCTGATGAGGTCGAACAGCGGCAGGTACATGGCGATGACGATGCCGCCGACCGTGGTCCCCAGGAAGAGGATCATGACCGGCTCCATGAGGGTCAGGAGGTTGGCCACGGCCTGGTCCACC
>DAINRN010000680.1:0-1909 GCA_036741815.1 Acidobacteriota bacterium | reverse complement strand
CTGCGCTCCGCCCTGACCATGGTCGGCATCCTGATCGGGATCGCGTCCGTCATCCTCCTCACCTCGATCGGCGAGGGGACGCGCGCCGACATACTGTCGGAGTTCACCCAGTTCGGCACGCGCATCCTGGGCGTCCATCCCGGCAAGGCCACCACCGCCGCCACGGGACCGCTCGTCACCACCGTCCGCAAGCTGACCCTGGACGACGCGCGCGCCCTCGAGAGGCTCGTCGGCGTGGAAAAGGTGGCGCCCCTCACCGCCGGCGTGGCCCGCGTCGAGGCCGGGACCCGCGCCCGCAGCGTCTTCGTCGTCGGCGTCACGGCTTCCGTGCTCGAGGTGTTCAAGCTCGAGGTCCGCCAGGGCCGGTTCCTGCCCGAAGGGGACCCGCGCCGGGCCGCGCCCCTGGCCGTGCTCGGGCCCACGCTCAAGCGCGAGCTGTTCGGCGAGACGAACCCGCTCGGCGAGCGCGTGCGCATCGGGGGACAGCGGTTCCTGGTCATCGGGGTCATGGCCGCCAAGGGCAACGTCCTGGGGCTGGACCTCGACGACCGCGTCTACGTGCCCATCGCCAGCGCCCAGCGCCTGTTCAACAAGGACGCGCTGGTGGAGATCGACCTCATTTTCTCGGAGGGCGTGGCCGCGGAGACAGTCCGCGCCGACGTGGCCCGGGCCATGCGCGAGCGGCATGACGGCGACGAGGACTTCACGATCATCACGCAGAAGGAGATGCTGGGCGTCCTCGACCGCGTGCTGGGGATCGTGAGCGTGGCCGTGGGCGCCATCGGCGGGATCTCGCTGGTGGTGGGCGCGGTCGGCGTCCTGACCATCATGTGGATCGCCGTGAACGAGCGGACGGCGGAGATCGGCCTGGCCAAGGCGCTGGGGGCCAGCCCGCGCCAGATCCTTCTCCTGTTCCTGTTCGAGGCAGCCGTCCTCTCGCTGGCGGGCGGAGCCCTTGGGGTGGCGACGGGAATGGGGATCGCATGGCTGCTGCCCCTGGCCGTGCCGGGGCTCCCCGTGCACACGCGGGTGAGCTTTGTCCTGGCCGCCCTGGCCGTCAGCCTGGGGGTCGGTCTGCTGAGCGGTGTCCTGCCCGCCCGGCGGGCGGCCGCCCTGGACCCGGTCGAGGCGCTGCGCGCGGAGTGAGGAGGCCTCTAGTACAGCCGATCGCCGATGAGGAGCGCGCAGAGCGAGACGAGGTAGACGATCGACGCGATGAACAGCCGACGGGCGGCGGGTGCGCTGCGCACGACCGCGGCGCGAAAGGCCACGGCGGTGAAGGCCAGGCCCAGGACCACGGCGCCCACGAGGTAGACGTTGCCGGCCATGCCCGCGGCGCGCGGGGTCAGGCTCACGAGGAGCAGCGCGAGGCTGTTCGCCACCGCCTGGCGTCCCGTGACCTTCCCCTCCGGATCGAGGACGGGCAGCATGGGCAGGCCGCCGCGCGCGTAGTCCTCGCGGTAGATCCAGGCGATGGCCAGGAAGTGCGGGATCTGCCACAGGAACAGGATCGCGAACAGGACGAACGCGCCGGCGTCCAGGCTGCCGCGGGCGGCGGTCCAGCCGATCACGGGGGGCAGGGCCCCCGGCAGCGCTCCCACCACGGTGGAGAGCGAGGTCCGCGGCTTCAGCGGCGTGTAGAAGAGGAGATAGGAAAGCCACGTCACCAGCGCGACTCCCGTGGCCAGCGTGCCCGACAGCCAGCCCAGGACGAGCACGCCCACCGCCGTCAGCGCGAAACCCCAGGCCAGGACATCTCCCGGGCGAAGCCGTCCCGCGGGCAGCGGGCGGTTGCGCGTGCGGTGCATCAGGGCGTCGGTCCGCCGCTCGAGGAGCATGTTGAGGGCGCTGGCCCCCGCGGCCACGAGGCCCTGGACGGACACAGAGAGCGTCTCCAGCGCGCCCTCGA
>DAINRN010000679.1:0-1912 GCA_036741815.1 Acidobacteriota bacterium | reverse complement strand
GCGCCCAGCGGCCCCGCCCGCTGTGGCGGCGCCGCTCGACGACCTGCTGGTCGTGGACTCCGCACCCCCGCCTTCGGCCTCCGGCGACGCCGAGTTCTTCGTGCAGGAAGCGCCGGCTTCGGCCAGCGCCCCGCCCACTCCGGCGGAGCCCGAGCTCGTGGAGGACGGTTTCTTCGTGGAGGAGACGCCGGCGGTGACCTTCGACGAGCCCCTCGTTCTCGACGAGGAGCCGGCCGCCGTGGCTCCGGTGGCGCCGGCCGTGGCGGCCGCTCCGCGACCGAGCCCGCCGCCCGCGGCGGCACCATCTGCCCCGCCTGCGGTCGCGCGGCCCGCGCCCTCACCCCCGGCCGCGCCCGTCCCTCTCGCCGCCCAGACCCAGCCCGTCGAGCCCCCGCCGGTTCCGAAGCGGAGGCCGCCCCCCGCCGCTGAGCGTCCTGCGCGGCCGCGCCCGCAGCCGGCCGCGGCGCCGCCCGCCGTCGCCGCGCGCACGGCCGCCCCGAGCGGCGGGCGCGGCCTGCCCCCGATGGCGAAGTACGGCGCCATCGGCGCGGTGGTCCTGCTCGTCCTCGGCGGCGTCGCCATCCTGGCTTCCCGCGGGACGAGCGCGCCGAAGCTCGAGGGCGTGAGCCCCGCGAGGGTCGCGCCGGGGCAGACGCTGACCCTCACCGGCCGCGACTTCGCCGCCCAGCCGCAGGGCAACGCGGTCCGCCTCCAGGGCAAGGCCGCGCGCGTCCTCAAGGCCACGCCCACCGAGCTGCAGGTCGAGGTGCCCGACGTGGCCGCGGCCGCAGGCCATTCCACCCAGGCCGGAGTCACCGTGAGCGTGGGCGGCCGCGAGTCGGGCCTGCTGCAGGTCACCGTCTATCAAACGCCGCGCATCCACGGCGTCTCACCCAGCGTGGCCATGCCCGGCGAAGAGGTGACGCTCGCGGGGACGAACTGGGGGCTGGGGGCGAAGGTGCAGTTCGGCGCGGTCGATGCGCCCGTCGTATCCGCCACCACGACCGCGCTGCGCGTCCGGGTGCCTGAGGCCGCGGGTGCCCTGGGGTCCTCGGTGCCCGTGGTGGTCTCGATGGGCGCGGACGCCTCGAACGCCTTCCCCTTCCTGCTGGGCCGCCTCCCGCTCCTCACCGGTGTCGAGCCCAAGACCGTGTCGGCCGGTGACGTGGTGACGATCGCGGGCCGCGGCTTCCACGTCCAGCCCGCCTCGAACAGGGTCAAGATCGGCGGCGCGCCCGCGCTCGTGGTCTCGAGCAGCGATGTGGACGTGAAGGCCATCGTCCCTCGCGGAGCGGCGGCGGGGCCGAACGCGCCCGTCGAGGTGAGGGTGGAAGGGCTCGACAACGGCGCGCAGTCGTCGCTGACGATCTCGCCTCCTCTCGACCCGGTGGACTTCAGCTTCGCCGCCGAGCCTTTCGTGGACGCTGCCGGCCACGAGCACGCCCTCCTCACCACGGGCCTGGGCCCCGCCTTCGTGCTGTCGGACTCCGGCGGCCGCTCCGCCGCGGAGCGCGCCCTGGAGGCCACGCGCCGCCTGAGCGCCGCCTCGGTTCTCTTGCGCGCGTCGCGCGGCGAGGACCTGGAGGTGCGGGGCGTGGACTCGGACCCGATCATCGTCCTCATGGGGAAGAGCGATGCCCTCCTGCAGGTCTCCGACGAGGACGCGGCGGCCTACAACGAGGGCTGGACGCGGCTCGGAGGCAGGGGAGGCCCGGTGAGCCGCGGGCGCCTGGCGCTGTGGTGGGGCGCCGTGGCCCGCGACCTGGTGCTGATGCTCGTGCGCGGGGAGTCGCCGCGGCACGCGGCGGGCCTGGCCCCCGAGGGCAAGGTCCTCGTCGACCTCTTCGACGCGGCGCGGCAGACGGGACGGTTTGGGGTCCCGCTCTCCGTGATGGAGTCGGCCCGGCCGGGC
>DAINRN010000678.1:0-1913 GCA_036741815.1 Acidobacteriota bacterium | reverse complement strand
CCTCCTCGTAGACGGGTACCACCATGACCATCTTGTGCTTGCGCGCCAGCTTCTGCATGAGCGCGGTGGTCGGCCCCTCGGGCACCCGCTCCGTCAGGTGGTACCACTTCGTCTCCTGCTCCGCGCAGAAGTACGGGCCGTAGAACAGCTCCTGCAGGCACAGGATCTTGACGCGCTCGCGGGCGGCCTTGGCGATGAGCTTCTCGTGCTTTTGGACCATCGCCTTCTTGATGGCGGGCAGGCCGGCTTCGGGGCCTTTGACGTTCCCGGCCTG
The DNA here is from genome assembly GCA_036741815.1 of Acidobacteriota bacterium. GTDB lineage: Bacteria > Acidobacteriota > Vicinamibacteria > Fen-336 > Fen-336 > DAINRN01. The sequence continues at coordinate 1,639 of DAINRN010000678.1, read as the reverse complement.
GATCAGGCCGCAGCGGACGACGCGGGGCATGGGGGACTCCTTATAAGAGGAACGGCCATTATGCACCGGGCCCAAAGACGCGGGAAGGCCTGTACCATCCGCGAATGCCCGCGGGTCCGATCCTGGCGTGACCGAGCGCGTGGATGTGGCGGTGGTGGGCGCCGGTGCGGCCGGCCTCATGGCCGCCATCCAGGCTCGACGCACCCGGCCTGAACGCCGCATCGTGCTCCTCGACGGGGCGCGCACCCTCGGGGCCAAGATCCTCGTCTCGGGCGGCGCGCGCTGCAACGTGACCCACCACGAGGTGGACGAGACCGGTTTCGCCGGCTCCTCCCCCAAGGCCATCCGCAAGGTCCTCCGGCGCTTCGGAGTGGCCGAGACCGTGGCCTTCTTCCGTGACCTGGGCGTCGCCCTGAAGAAGGAAGAGACGGGCAAGCTGTTCCCGACCACGGACCGCGCGCGGACGGTCCTAAACGCGCTGCTGCGGGCGGCGCGCGAGGCCGGGGTGGAGACCCGCCATCCCTGGCGCGTAACCGCCCTCGACAGCGAGGGCGACGGCTTCCGCCTCGGCTCGCCGGCTGGCGGCACGCTGCTGGCCGGGCGCGTCGTTTTGGCAACGGGTGGGCGCAGCCTGCCGAAGTCGGGCTCCGACGGCGAGGGGTACGGGCTCGTCCGTGGGCTCGGGCACAGCCTCACGCCGCGGATCTTCCCCGGGCTCGTCCCGCTCACGTTGCCGCGCGAACATGTGCTCTGCGGGCTCAGCGGCCTCTCGGCCCCCGCTACGCTCGAGGTTCGAACGGCCGCGGGCCGCCGGCTGACCTCATACACGGGCTCGACGCTGTGCACGCACTTTGGCCTGTCGGGGCCGGCCGTGCTGGACGTCAGCCGCCACTACATCGCCGCGAGCCTGGAGGACGGCGGCACCCGGCTCGTCGCGAGCTGGCTGCCCGGGGAGACGGCAGAGGATCTGGAGCGCGCGCTGCGGGACGTGGGCCCCCTGACGATCGGACGCTTCCTCGGGCGGCGACTTCCCGAGCGGCTGGCCGGCGCGCTCTGCGCGGCCGCGGGCGTGGACGGGAGCCAGCGCGGGCACCGGCTCCCCCGTGAGGCCCGCCGGGCCCTGGTCCGCGCGCTCACGGCCATGGACCTGCCTATCACCGGGGACCGCGGCTTCGACGTCGCGGAGGTCACCGCCGGCGGAGTGCCCCTGGCCGAGCTGGACCTGGACACCATGGAGTCCCGGCTTCGACCGGGCCTGTGGCTCTGCGGCGAGATCTGCGACGTGGATGGGCGGGTCGGCGGGTTCAACTTCCAATGGGCCTGGGCCAGCGGTTACGTGGCCGGGGTTTCCGTCGGGCGCTGAGCGGTCCGTCGAGGGGCGTCGGCCGCCTCGCGCCGAGGTCGGGGTTCTGAACATATGATCCCGCGTCATGGACGCGGGATCGCCTGCGCGCGCCCCGGCCGGAACCGCTTCACGGCTCGGGCTCGTCCGCGCCATCGGACGCTGGGACCTGACCGCGCTGGTGGTCAACGGCGTCATCGGCAGCTCCATCTTCGGCATGCCGGCCGTGCTGGCGGGGTTGACCGGCGCATGGAGCCCCGTCACCGCGCTGCTCGGCGGGCTCGGCATCCTGGCCAT
>DAINRN010000677.1:0-1915 GCA_036741815.1 Acidobacteriota bacterium | reverse complement strand
GGCTTCGTCGCCCACACGCGGACGATCTGCCCCTGGGCAAACGCCAGCGCGCTGCCGTCCTGGCTGAATGCGACGACGCGAGCCGGGAATGGCTTGCGGTCCGGCCCGGGGGTGTGCGTCCCCAGGAGCTTCCACGCATCCGCCTCCCTGCCCCACACGGGGACATCATCCCCGGTCCCCATCACGACCCCGCTGGGGGCGAACGCCGCGTGTTGGAGGATCGGCTGCGACTCGAAGTCCGGCAGGTCTTGCGGGGCACGCTGGAGTACCGCGGGGGGCTTCTTCCCGTCCGCTGCCTCCCAAACCCGGACGACGTGTCGCATCGTCCGGGGGTCCAGAAACCCGTTCGCGCCCCTGCTCATCTCGACGCCCGGAGCCAGGAGGTGCTTGCCGGTCTGGTCGTAGGCCGCGTAGACGACGTTCCCGTTCTTCCACCAGTACCGTCGCAGCGCCCGGCCCGTCGCCGCGTCCCATTCCGGCGGCCCGTTGTTATACGCGCCGAGGAGCCGGTCACCGTCCGGGCTGAACTGAAGGCTTGTACCACCTATCTGCGAGACCCAGTTAAAGGGCGACCCGGGCTCCCGCGCGCAGTGGACCAGGATCGCCCCCGTGGCCGCGTCGCGGATCGTCACTCCCTCCATCCCCGTGGTCGCCAGCCGCTTCCCGTCCGGCGAGAACACGGAGCAGCCGACGCCGGGCAACTGGAGCACGATCTGACCCGTCCGCGTGTCGACCACCCGGCCGGACCAGGTGAGCCGCGACCCGTCGTGGTTGAACGAGAGGATTGCGGTCATGCCGAACTTGGATGTTGGGAGGGGCTGGCCCGTTATCCGGAGGATGGGGTGGGCGGCGCGGTTGAGGAGGTGCCACTCGATCCCGCGGTGGTCCGGGTCGTCGGGCTTGGCGGGGGTGGTGACCGCGAGGAGTTCCCACACCCGCTGGAATTGGCCGGCGCGCAGGAGTTGGCTGGCCAGTTGCATGACGGAGCCGTGTCCGCGGCGGCCCAGCGCGAGCTTCTCCTCGCGCAGGAGCCTGTTCGCCTCCAGGACGTTCTTCTGCTCATCCTCGAGCTGCTTGTTGGCCGCCACGACCTTGCCCTGCTCCTCCCGCAGGCCGTCGTTGGCCTTCTTCGTGTTCTCCGCCTCCTTGTTCGCCCGGTCCTCGCCCGCCTCGGCCCGGTTCTTCTGGTCGAGTACGAGGACGAATCCGATCGCGGTGACGAGAACGATGGCGGAAAGGAGCGACGCGACGGCGGGGTTGCGCCGACACCACCGCCACCCGCGCTCGACCGGCCCGACCGGCCGCGCCAGGATCGGCCGGCCCTCCTGGAAGCGGCGCAGGTCGTCGGCCAGTTCGCCCGCGGTCGCGTACCGCTTCCGAGGATCTTTCTGGAGGCACTTGTGCGCGATCGTCTCCAGGTCCCGCGGGACCGCCGGCGTCAGCGCCCGAACCGCCACCGGCTCCTGCGACTTCACCAGTTCCATCGTCTCGAACGCGGTGCCGGCCTTGAACGGCGGCCGGCCGGTGAGCAGTTCGTAGATGATCGCCCCCAGCGCGTAGACGTCCGCGGTCGGGCCGACGGACTTACTGGCCCCCAGCGCCTGCTCGGGCGCCATGTAGCTGGGCGTGCCCATGACCGCGCCGGTGGCGGTCGGCCCGTCGGGACTGTCGGTCCGCTTGGCGATCCCGAAGTCGGTCACTTTCGGCACAGCCCCGTGCGGGGCGCGGAGGGCGGCGTAGAGTAGGGGTTCGGTGTCCGCCGAGCGGATCGTGCCGCCGGCCTCGCCCACCCGCGACAGGAGCACGTTGGCGGGCTTGAGGTCGCGGTGGACGATCTCGGCCGAGTGCGCCGCCTGCACCGCATCTGCGACCATCTCGGCGAGCCGGGCCGCGGCCCGCGGCTGCCACGGAGTTC
>DAINRN010000676.1:0-1918 GCA_036741815.1 Acidobacteriota bacterium | reverse complement strand
CGAGGATCCTAGCGCCGCTCCAGGGGGACGTAGGCCACGTCCCGCGGCCCGGTGTAATCGCTCTCCGGGCGGATGAGGCGGTTGTTGCCCAGCTGCTCCAGCACGTGCGCGGTCCAGCCCGCCACGCGCGAGACCGCGAAGACCGGGGTGAAGAGGTCCGTCGGGATCCCGAGGGCGCGGTAGAGCGAGGCCGAGTAGAAGTCCACGTTGGCGTACAACCCCTTCTCCGCCCGCACCACCGCCTCCACCCGCTCCGACAGGTCGTACCAGCGCCTCTCGCCCTTCTCCTCCCCGAGCTGCCGGGAGAGGCGCCGCAGGTGCGTGGCCCGCGGGTCCTCGGTGCGGTAGACGGCGTGGCCGAAGCCCATGATCTTGCGCTTCTGCGCGAACGCCTCGCGCACCCAGGCCTCGGCCCGGCCCGGGTCGCCCACCGCCTCCAGCATCTGCATCACGGCCTCGTTCGCCCCGCCGTGCAGCGGGCCCTTCAGGGTGGCCAGGGCGGCGGTGACCGCCCCGTGGATGTCGGCCAGCGTGGAAGCGGCCACCCGCGCCGTGAAGGTGGAGGCGTTGAACTCGTGGTCGGCATGGAGGACGAGGGCCACGTCCATGGCCCGCGCGGCCGACGGGGACGGCGGTGTCCCCGTGAGCATGCGCAGGAAGTCGGCGGCATGGGGGAGGGCGGGGTCGGGATCCACCGGCTGCAGGCCGTGCCGCAGCCGCTCGATGGCCGCCACCGCGGTGGCCATCTGGGCCGTGAGCCGGAACGCCTTGCGGCCGCGGGCGGCCTCGCCGTGGTCCTCGCCGTCCGGATCGAAGGCCCCGAGGGCCGACACCGCCGTGCGCAGGGCGGTCATGGGATGGCACCGCGCGGGCAGCCCGCGCAGGATGGCGACGACGCCGGCGGGCAGCGGGCGGTTCTGGGCCAGCGACGCCTGCGTCTCCTGGAGCTGCTGCCGGGTGGGGAGCGTCCCCCGGTGGAGCAGGAACACCACCTCCTCGAAGGAGGACCGCTCGGCCAGCTCGTGGATGTCGATGCCGCGATAGGCGAGCACGCCGCGCTGGCCGTCGATGGAGGAGATCCCGCTCTCCCCGGCCACGACGTTGCGCAGTCCGGCCGCGGGCTTCGCCTCGGGCTTCACGTCGGGCATGGTGATCATGATCGGTCCCGACGCTCCCGCCGTCAAGGCGAGCGGGGACCGGTTACTTCTTCCAGTCGAAGCCCGACCAGCGGAGGAGCACCGTGCCCACGGTGAACCCCGCCCCCACCGACGCCAGCAGCACCAGGTCCCCCCGCCGCAGGCGCCCTTCGTCCAGGGCCGTTCCCAGGGCCAGCGGGATGGTGGCGGCGGTGGTGTTGCCGTACTCGTGGATGTTCTTGACGACCTTGGCGTCGGGGAGCCCCAGGCGCTCCTGGGTGGCGTTGATGATCCGGAGGTTGGCCTGATGGGCCACGAAGAGGTCCAGCTGCTCCGTGGAGAGGCCGTTGCGCTCCAGGAGGTGCCGGCTCACCTCCGCAAACTTGCGGACCGCGTACTTGAAGACGTGCGGCCCCTCTTGGCGGACGACGTGCATCCGCTTCTCGACGGTCTCGTGGGAGGCGGGGCGGGCGCTGCCCCCGGCGGGCATGTGGAGGTAGCAGGCCCCGGATCCGTCCACCTCGTTGAGGTAGTCGAGGATCCCGGTGTCGTCGTCCGAAGGCTCCAGGAGTACCGCCCCCGCGGCGTCGCCGAACAGCACGCAGGTTTTCCGGTCCTGGTAGTCGAGGATGGACGTCATGACGTCGGCGCCGATGACCAGCACCTTCGAGTGGGCGCCGCTCTCCACGAACTGCGCCCCCACGGTGAGGGCGTAGACGAAGCCCGAGCAGGCGGCGGAGATGTCGAACCCCCAGGCCCGCGTGGCCTTGATCTTCTCCTGC
>DAINRN010000675.1:0-1921 GCA_036741815.1 Acidobacteriota bacterium | reverse complement strand
CGCCCTCCACGAAGCGGACCTGGTCATCGGCTCGCGCTACACGCGGGGCGGTACCATCCAGGCCTGGTCGCCGCACCGGCGGCTGCTGAGCGCGGCCGCCAACTCCTTCGTGCGCGTCCTCTACCGGCTGCCGGCCCGGGACTGCACCTCCGGCTTCCGCGCCTACCGGCGCCGCGCGCTCGAGGCCGTGCCCTGGGACGGCCTGCACTCGCCCGGCTATTCCTTCCTGGTCGAGGTCCTCTACTGGGCCTCGCGCTCGTCCCACGCGCGCGTGCGGGAGGTCCCCATCTGCTTCACGGAGAGGCGGGCGGGGACGAGCAAGATGGGATGGAGGGAGATCGTCGCGGGCGCGGGCAACCTGCTGAAGCTGCGCCTGGCGCTCTTCGCGGGCGGCCTCCGCGGCCGCGGCTGACCCTCAGGGTGGCGGAGGGCCCGGCTCGGGAACCTCGGCGGGTGGTTGAGGCTCCCTGCGGTCCGCGATCAACGCGTCCCAGGAGGGACACGGCACGGACTCTCCCGCGCCACGGAAGAGCGCCACGCTCCTGCCCTCGCAGAAAGCCACGTGGAAGCCGCCGGTCGCCCACAGGCCCTGCATCCGCCGCCGCCACGCGGGGCGCCCCTCGGGCCAGGTGCCCCCGTTGAGCTGGACGGCCACCGCGTCCGCTTCCGACGCGCGGTCCAGCATGACCACAAACGGCCGGCCGGCGAGGTGCGGGAGCAGGTGGTACTGCGCCGCGACCTTGAGACGCGGGTCCCTGCCGACGAAGCGCACGAGGGCGCGCTGCGTCGCCGCGTCCTCCGGCGCCGCGGCGTAGGGACGGCGCAGCGTGTAGAGCATGCTGCGGCGGTCTCCGTCCTGGGTCTTGTAGGGCGGCAGCCACCCGGTGAGCAGCGCGCAGGCGACGAGATACGACGGCATCCGGTGCCCCGCGCGCCCCGCCGCGTGGAGCCGGCGCCAGCCCAGGGCCAGCCCGACGAGGGCCGTGGCCACCGCGGGCATCCCGTAGTAGTACCCCCACCATCGCGTGCGGTGCGTGGAAAGGAACCGCTCTCCCCAGTTCGGGAGCTGGAGGGCCAGCGAGACCGGGTCGGCCAAGCCCACGTAGCCCGTCGTCAGCAGGGGCTGGAGCAGGGCGCGCCTCTTCTGCGGATGGTTCACGAGCAGGCCAGCGGTCCGGTCGGGACGCGCGACCATCCGGCCGATGATCTCCGCCGGCCGGTCTCCCAGCTCCTCGAACTCCCAGTGGCGGAAGCCGCCCTCGCGGAACCACGGGAAGATCACGACGATCTCGACCGTGAAGATGGCGAGGGCCAGGGCGGCCACGGCTACCGCGCGCCTCCAGGGCACGACCCGCATCGCGAGGACCAGCGCGAGCACCACCACATAGAGCGGGAAGTCTTCCTTGCAACAGCAGGTGAAGACGGCGGCCAGGAGCACGGCCACCGGCCCGCGGCAGACGAGCGCCCAGGCCGTCCACAGCAGGCCCGCCGACCCCAGCGGGGTCGGGTTGTAGTCGAACATCACGCCCATGTGCACGTCGGGCGCGAGCAGCCAGAGCCAGGAAAGGGCGATGGCCCACCGCGCGCGGCCGAGCAGGCGCAGGCCCAGGCCGTAGAGCGGGAAGACGGCCGAGGCCACGCCCACGGCCTGGACGAGCAGCAGCGTCTCCGCGCCGTCGTGCAGCCGGAGGAGGGGCGCGAAGAGCCAGTCCACGAACTCCATGTGGTCGGCCAGGACGTGCATGCCCATCACGGTGTTCATCAGGGGCTGGCCGTGGGCGATGAGCCAGTACGTCTGGTAGAAGAGGCCCAGGTCCTTCCCGCCGCTGGCGAAGCTCCAATGCCGGTTGGCGGACTGAAAGAAGAAGACGGCGGCGGCGAAGGCGAACGTGGCGGGCAGCGCCCAGGCCGGCAGCGGCCG
>DAINRN010000674.1:0-1924 GCA_036741815.1 Acidobacteriota bacterium | reverse complement strand
GTGGTCCGCGACCTTCATGATCCCCTTGTCGTGCTCCACCACGACCACGGTGTTGCCCTGGTCGCGCAGGGCCTTCAGGACCTCGACCAGTCGGTCCGTGTCCCTGGGGTGAAGGCCGATCGAGGGCTCGTCGAGGACGTAGAGGGTGCCCACGAGCCCGGTCCCCAGCGAGGTGGCCAGCGCGATGCGCTGCGCCTCGCCGCCCGAGAGGGTTCCGAAAGGCCGGTCGAGGGTCAGGTAACCGAGGCCCACGTGGGCCAGGAACCGCAGCCGCCGCTCCAGCTCCGCCCGCACGGGCGTGGCGATCCTTGCCTCCCGCTCGTCGAGGGAGAGGGAATCCAGGAAGGTCCGGACCGCCCGCAGCGGCAGCGCGCAGACCTCGGCCAGGCTCAACCCGCCCACCTTGACCTGCAGGGCCTCGCGCCGGAGCCGCGCGCCGTTGCAGTCCGGGCACGTCCGGTACCCGCGATAGCGGCTCAGGAAGACGCGGACCTGGACCTTGTACTTGCGCGTCTCCAGCCAGCGGAAGAAGCCCACCACGCCCTGGAAGTCCTCGTCGCCCTCGAGCACGGAGCGGCGGTGGTCGGGCGTGAGCTGCGACCACGGGACGTCCACCGGGATCCGGCGGCGGCGGGCGAACCGCTGCAGCTCCGCGTGGAGCGCGCGGTAGTGGGGCTTGTTCCACGGCGCGATGGCCCCTTCCGCCAGCGTCTTCGAGGCGTCCGGGACCACCAGCTCCTGGTCCAGCTCCACGAGGTTTCCGAACCCGTGGCACGTGGGGCAGGCCCCGAAGGGGTTGTTGAACGAGAACAACCGGCTCTGCGGCTCTTCGAAAGGCCGCGCGCACCGCGCGCACTCGAACGCCTCGGAGAACTGGAGCCTCGGCCCGTCCACCACCTGGGCCAGCCCGCGACCCGCCCCCTCGGCGAAGGCCGTCTCCAGGGCTTCCACGACCCGCGGGCGTGCCTCGCCGCCGACGCTGAGGCGGTCCACGACCACCACCAGGGCGTCCGGCGCGTCCCCGTTCCCTGCCACCGAGGCCAGGGGCACGGCTTCTTCGTTCACGAGGGCGCGCTGGAAGCCGCGCTTCTGGAGCCGATCGAGGAGGTCGGCGAGCGGCGTGCCGCCTGCGGACACCGGGAAACCGATCAGGATCTTGGCCGCCTCCGGCAGGCCGAGGATCCGGTCCGCCGCCGATTCCGCGGTGTCCTTCGTGACCACCTCACCGCAGGAATCGCAGACCGTGCGCCCGGCACGGGCGAAGAGCAGCCGCAGGTAGTCGTGGATCTCGGTGGCCGTGGCCACCGTGGAGCGCGGGTTGCGTGACGGGGCCCGCTGCCGGATGGCGATGGCCGGGCAGATGCCGTCGAACGACTCCACGTCCGGCTTGTCCATCCGCTCCAGGAACTGCCGGGCGTAGGCGGAGAGGCTCTCCACGTAGCGCCGCTGGCCTTCGGCGTAGAGGGTGTCGAAGGCCAGGCTGCTCTTCCCCGATCCGGAGACGCCCGTGACCACCACCAGGCGCCCGGTGGGTATGGACACGTCGATGTTCTTCAGGTTGTGGACGCGGACCCCGCGGGCGACGATCGGCTCGGCCATGATGGCGCTGCCGCCCGGCGGGCTTTACCGGAGGGACGGCAAACGCAACATCATACAACATCCATGACGGCCGATTCCAAGGACGTCGCGAAGGAGCTGAAGGCCCGGATCTTCCCCATCCTGCGGGACGCGGGCTTCGCGCGGTTCAAGACGCGCACGGCCTGGAAGGATGACGCCGAGACCATCGTCGTGGTGGACTTCAAGTCGCTCGGGTCGTACCTCGGCTCGGCCGTCGGGGTCACGAGCCACTCCTTCGGCGCGGTGGCCGGCATCTACTTCAAGGCGGTACACGCCACGCCCTGGTCGAACGAACCGTTGCCCGAGG
>DAINRN010000673.1:0-1951 GCA_036741815.1 Acidobacteriota bacterium | reverse complement strand
GTCGCCTCGCGGCAGAGGAAGGCGTCGCGGTCGCCGAGAACCTCGACCATGTCCGCCATCGCCGCTACGACCCGGACCGGCGACTCGTAGAACACGATCGTCTCCCGGACGCGTAACAGTTCTTCCAGGGCCTTCCTGCGCGCGGTCGCCTTGGCGGGGAGGAAGCCCACGAAAAGGAACCGGTCGGTGGGGAGGCCGGACACGGACAGGGCGGCCACGGCGGCGCTCGGTCCGGGGACCGGAATGACGGGGATTCCGGCGGCGCGGGCGTCGCGGACCAGGCGATAGCCCGGGTCGGAGACGCCGGGGGTCCCCGCGTCGGAGACGAGCGCGACGTCGCGGCCGGCGCGCAGGGCGTCGAGGATCTTCTCCCCCTTCCAGCGCTCGTTGTGCTCGAAGTACGACGTGACGGACGTCGCGATGCCGTGGGCGCGGAGCAGCGTCGCCGTGCGGCGGGTGTCCTCGCAGGCGATGAGCGACACCTCCCGGAGGACGCGGATGGCCCGCAGCGTAATGTCCTCGAGGTTCCCGAGCGGCGTGGCCACGACGTGCAGCGTCCCCGGCGGGGCTTCGCTCATGCGCGTGCTAGTGTCTCGCCATGGCGGACGAGCCGGATCGCGAAGGGAATCGCCGCCGGCTGGCCTACGCGGCCCTGGCCCTCTGGATCCTGCTCATGGATGCCTGGTTTCAAGGGCCGATCCTCGGAGGGCGTGCGCCGATCGGGCTGGCGGGCCCGCTGTTCTTGTTGCTCGTGGTCGTGCTCGTCGTCCGGCATCGGTCTCGTGTCGTCCGAAAGCCCGTGGACCGGAGCTTCGCTCTGGCCGTCGCCGGCATGCTGGTCCTGGCCACGCTCGTTCGCTGGCCCGCGCTGCGGGCGCCCGGGAGCCTCGTCTCGTCGGACAGCGCGGTGGCCGGGATCATCGCACAGGAGCTGCGGAGCGGGCACCTGCCCGCCCCCATCTATGCGCCGGGCTTCCCGTACGAAGGTACGCTCAAGCCGCACGTCACCGCGCTCATCGGCCTGGTGCTGCGGAGCGCCTCGACGCCGCTTCTCTACGTCCTGGCCTCGCACCTCTTCTACCTGCTGTGGGTGTACGCGGTGATGCGGCTCGCGCGCGAGGTCGGCGGCGTGCCCGCCGCGCTCGGTGCCGGCCTGTTCATGGCCGTGAGCCCGCGTTTCCTGACCGCCTTCTCCCTCAACAACGTGGGCCAGTACCCGGAGGTCAACGCGCTGGGGACGGTCGCGCTCGTGCTGTTGACGCCCGGCACGGGCCTTCTACTCCCAGGTTTCGTGCTCGGCCTCGCCCTGTGGCAGCAGCTCCTCGCCCTCTATTTCATCCTGGCCGCCGCCGTGGCCGCGCTCGTCACGCCCTCGCTCCGGCGGCCGCGGCTGCTCGTGGACGGTGTCAGCGGCTTCATGGCGGGGGCGTACCCGGTCTTCATCTGGAACGCCGCCAACGCCTGGGCGACGCTGGAGTGGGTGGGCAAGGGCGGCAAGAGGCCCGTGGACCGGCTGACGGGCCTGCCGGAGCAGCTGCAGCGGACGTTCACCGTGAGCTTTCCGAAGCTCTTCGGGTTGACGGACGCGGGGGTTCCCGCCGGACTCGCCACCGTCCTGGGACTGGCTTTGACAGGCCTCGTGTTGGGAATGGCCTGGACGAAACGCCATGAATTCCGCGAGAAGGGCGGCCGGACCGCGGCGCTTCTCGCGGTGTTTTTCCTGATCGTGGTCGGCACCTTCGCGGTCTCGAAGTTCTCGCACCGGGGCGCGCAGCGCCCGCGCTACCTCCTGCCGGTCTATACATCGTGCGCCGTGGCCATCGGGTGGGGGATTGCCGCGCTCTCCCGGCGATCGAAGGCGGCGGGCGCGGCCGCGGCCCTGGCCATGGTCGGCCTCAACGCCGTCGGCCTTGTCCCGTGGCTGCAGGCCCGCGCCCACGCGCAGGACCGC
>DAINRN010000672.1:0-1956 GCA_036741815.1 Acidobacteriota bacterium | reverse complement strand
CGTGTCGGTGACCCAGATCTCGGCGTAGGCGATCTGCCAGAGCAGGAAGTTGCTCACGCGCATCTCCCCGCTGGTGCGGATGAGGAGGTCGGGGTCGGGCTGGCCCGCGGTGTAGAGATAGGAGGAGAGCGCGCGCTCGTCGATCCGGCCCGGGTCCCGCCCGTTGGCCATCACGTCGGCGACGAGGCGGCGCACCGCGTCCGTGATCTCCGCGCGGCCGCTGTAGTTCAGGGCGATGTTGAAGAGCAGGCCGGACTGGCCGCGCGTCCGGTCCATGCCCCGCGCGAGCTCGTCCTGCACGTCGGCCGGCAGCTCCCCCATCCGGCCGATGACCTGGAAGCGGATGTTGTTGCGGAGGAGCGTGTCGAGCTCCCGGCGCAGGTAGCGCTTCAGCAGGCCCATCAGGGTGGCCACCTCGGTCTTGGGCCGCTTCCAGTTCTCCACGGAGAAGGCGTAGAGGGTGAGGACCTGGAGGCCGAGCCGGGCGGAGGTCTCGACCACGTCGCGCACGGACGCGATCCCCGCCCGGTGCCCTTCCACCCGGCGCTTGTGGCGCAGGCGGGCCCAGCGGCCGTTGCCGTCCATGATGATGGCCACGTGCCGGGGCAGGCGCGTGAAGTCGATGGACCTGACGAGCGACTGCTCTTCCGAGCCGGAGGGTACGACTTGAAGCAGGTCCTGGAGTGACATTTCGTGGGGACCGCGAATCGCTATTCTAGCACCGCGGCCGGGTAGTCCACGCGCACGAGGGTCAGCCCGCAGGCCTCGGCGGGAGGCGGCCAGGAGCTCCGGTCGGCGCGTGCCAGGGCCGTCCGGAGGTCGTCCACCGTCATCGCCCCGCGGCCCACCGCCACCAGGCCGCCCACCAGGCTCCGCACCATCTTGCGGAGGAACCCGTCGGCCTCGACCTCGTAGACGAGCGTCGGCCCGTCGAAAGCCGCGTCCGACCGCGTGATCGTCCGCACCGTGGTCTTGACGGACCCGCCGGACGACGCCAGCGATGCGAAATCATGGCGGCCGACGTAGGTTGCGGCCGCCGCGCGGACCCGGGCCTCGTCCAGACGCCAGGGGACGTGGCCGGCGAGGCGCCGACGCTGCGGCAGCCGCACGGGGCCGGTGTCGAGGAGGTACCGGTAGAGCTTGGAGGCCGCGCTCTTGCGAGGGTGGAAAGACGGCGGGGCCGGGGCGCAGTCGAGGACGCGGACGTCCTCCGGCAGCAGCGCGTTGAGCGCCCTCCCCAGGTCCTCGGGCGCCATGGGGCGGCCGAGATCGAACGACGCTACCTGGCCCAGGGCGTGGACGCCCGCGTCCGTGCGGCCGGCGGCCGTAACGGGCACGCGGCTGCCGTCCCCCAGGCGGCTCAGCGCTTCCTCCAGCACGCCCTGCACGGTGCGGGCGCCGCTCGGCTGCGCCTGCCAGCCCAGGAAGCCGGTCCCGTCGTAGGCGAGGGTGACGCGATACAGGCCCATGGCTCGGGGCGCGGTCAGCGTCCGGCGGCGGCGCGCGACCCCGGCATCTCCGGCTTCGACCCGCCCGCGCACATCGGGCACGTGGCGGGCGGATAGGTGGGGATGTCCAGGGCCAGCAAGCCGCGCAGCGGCACCCCGAAGTCGGCCGACACGCCGCTGCGGTCCACCACGCACGCCACGGCCACCACGCGCGCGCCGCGGGTGCGCACTGCGTCGATCACCTCGCGCGTGGACCCGCCGGTCGTGATCACGTCCTCCGCCACCACCACCGTCTCGTCCCGCTCGAGCGAGAACCCGCGGCGCAGGAGCATGATGCCCTCCTGCCGCTCCGTGAAGAGGCCGCGGCAGCCCAGGGCCCGCGCCAGCTCGTGCGCCACCAGGATGCCGCCGATGGCCGGGGCCACCACCGCCCCGGGCTTGTCGGCGCCGGGCACGTCCCGAAGGGCGGCGGCCAGGTCCGCGCCGAGCCGCGTGGCCAGCGCGGGGT
>DAINRN010000671.1:1381-1960 GCA_036741815.1 Acidobacteriota bacterium | reverse complement strand
CGATCCCGGGCCCTGGAGCCCGGGGGCGCTCCTGCGCCCGCTGGCCCAGGACCAGCTCCTCCCGACCGCCGCGTACGTCGGCGGTCCCGCGGAGATCGCCTACCACGCGCAGATCGGCCCTTCCTACGCCCACTTCGGAATCCCGCGGCCCGCGCTCGTGCCGCGCCCGAGCATCACCCTGGTCGAGCCGGCGCAGGTCCGCGCCCTCGAGGCGGAGGGGCTCGAGCTGTGGGACCTGCAGGCGGACCCCGAGGTGGTGGCGCTCCGCTGGGCGCGCGAGGAGCATCCGCAGGTGGAGGCTGCCTTCGGGCGCACGCGCGAGGCGGTCGAGCGCGAGATGGCGGAGGTCGAGAAGGCCCTGGCGGCGCTGGACCCCACGCTGCGCGGCGCCGCCGATTCCGCCCGCGGCCGGGTGCTCCACCAGATCGAGTCCCTCCACGAGAAGTCCGTGCGTGCCCTCAAGAAGAGGGACCAGACCCGCGCGGACAGGCTGCGCCGCACCCGGGACACGCTGCTTCCGGGCGGCTCCTTCCAGGAGCGCGGGCTGGGCCTCATCGGCCTGCTCGCGCGCTACGGGAC
>DAINRN010000671.1:0-1371 GCA_036741815.1 Acidobacteriota bacterium | reverse complement strand
GAGCGGGTGGACCTCTGGGCGAAGGGCCATCAGGTCGTGCAGCTGTGACGGGACGTCCACGATGAACATCGGCATCGCGTGCTATCCGACGGTAGGCGGCTCGGGGGCCGTGGCCGCGGAGCTCGGTAAGCAGCTCGCGCGGCGGGGCCACGCCGTGCACTTCGTGTCTTATCGGCTGCCCTTCCGGCTGGAAGGGTTCCAGGAGAACATCAGCTACCACGAGCTCGACCTCTCGACCTACAGCCTCTTCGAGTACCCGCCCCATGACCTGTCGCTGGCGGCCAAGATGGCGGAGGTCTCGCGCGACCACCAGATCGAGCTGTTCCACGTCCACTACGCGATCCCCTACGCGATCACGGGCTACCTGGCGAACAAGATGCTGGGGGACAAGGCGCCCAAGCTCGTGACCACCCTGCACGGCACCGACATCACGCTCGTCGGCCAGGACCGGTCGTTCTTCGAGATCACGCGCTTCGGCATCGAGCAGTCCGACGGCGTCACCGCGGTCTCCGAGTTCCTGAAAAGGATGACCGTGGACGAGTTCGAGGTGGGCCAGGACATCGAGGTCATCCCCAACTTCGTGGACCTCGCGGCCTACGCCCGCGGGTGCGGGTACAAGGACCGGTCCGCCTTCGCCCCCCAGGGCGAGAAGATCCTGCTCCACATCTCGAACTTCCGTCCCGTGAAGCGTCCCCTGGACACCGTGCGCATATTGGAGCGCGTCAACCGCGAGGTCCCGGCCGTGCTGCTCATGGTGGGCGAGGGGCCGGAGCGCGCCTCGGCGCAAGCCCTGGCGCGCCGCCTGGGGCTGGAGGAGCGCGTCCGCTTCCTGGGACGGCAGGACCGGGTCGAGGAGCTGACGGGCGTGGCGGATGTCTTCCTGCTGCCCTCCGAGCTGGAATCGTTCGGGTTGTCCGCGCTGGAGGCCATGGCCTGCGGCGTTCCCGTCGTGGGATCCGACGCCGGCGGCCTTCCCGAGGTGGTCAAGCACGCCGAGACGGGATTCCTGCTGCCCGTGGGCGACATCGAGGGCATGGCCGCCCGCACGATCGAGATCCTGAAGGACGAGGAGCACTGGCGGTCCCTGGGCCAGGCCGGCCGCCGCCGCGCCGCCGCGCTCTTCGGCGCCGACCGCGTGGTGAGCCAGTACGAGCGGTTCTACGAGAAGGTCATGGCCTCGTGACCGCGGCCCCTGCGTTCGACATCGCCGGGATCTGCGCCCACCCCGACGACGCCGAGCTCGTGATGGGAGGCACTCTGGCCCTCGAGGCGCGGCGGGGCCGGCGGGTGGCGCTCGTGGACCTGACGCGCGGCGAGTGCGGCAGCCGCGGCACGCCGCAGCAGCGCGAGGCGGAGGCGGCGGAGGCCGCC
>DAINRN010000670.1:0-1983 GCA_036741815.1 Acidobacteriota bacterium | reverse complement strand
CGCTCCCCCTCCGTCACCAATACGTCGCCGGGGCCGTGCAGGTGCAGGCGCAGGCCGCGGACGACCGCCAGCAGATCCTCCTCCGAGAGGTCGCCGAAGAGCTCGGTAGCGAGGAGGCGGTGCGCGTAGCGCAGGACGAGGCCCCGCTCCAGCGGCGCGCGGTCGAGCGGGGCACGTCGCGAGTCGGGGCGGCGGATGAGGTCCTGGACCAGGTCGAGCAGGCGCCCCTCGAAGACCTCGTCGGATATGGGCTCCTCGTCCGCACCGGCGTCTGGAGCCACGGTGGCTTCGGGACCCGTGGCGGTCTCCGCAGGGGCGGCAGGGGATTCCGGCGGCGCGGCGGCAAAGGCGCCAGGAGGGGGAGGTGCCTGCGGAGGGCCCGGTTCTGTTGGCGGTGTGGCTGTGGTCTCCGCCGGGCTGGCCAGGGATGCCACCAGCCAGCGGAAGGCCCCGCGGATGCGTCCGCCCACGCCGTGCGGCTCCGGCCCGCCGCCGGGTGCGGCGGGAGCGTGAGCGGGTGGTTCCGGGAGCGCGGCGGCGGCCGGCGGGCCGGCGCTCCAGGCGTCCGGAGGAATCGGTGTGTAGCGCGCCGTGATGGGCTCGGCGTCGTCCGTCGCCGCCACGGCCGGCGGGTCCGGTGCTGTGGCTTCGGTGGGGGAGTCGGCCTCGGTCTCGGGGTCGGGCACGAGGGCGTAGCTCGCGTCTTCAATCTCGGAGTCCGGCACGGTATCGATGTCGTCCGCGGCTTCGGCCGGACCCTCATCCGGGACGGTCTCATCGGATTCGGCGACAACCTCGCTCGGCGGCGGCACGGTTTCCATCGGCGCGGCCGCGGGCGCATCGGCGGACACCAGCGGCTCCGCGGGCGCGGATGCCCCGGCGGTCGAGCCCCCGCCCGGCAGCGACGCGAGGAACTTGCGGAGTACACCCCGGACGCGGCGGCTGGCCTCGGTGTCCGTGGGCGCCGGCGGATTCTCGGTCTCCGCGGCCACGAAGACCGTTGGCTCCAGGGTCGGCGCGGGCTCGGCCACGGGCTCCGCCTCCGCCGCCTCGGTCTCCGCCGGCGCGGCCGCCCATTCGCGGATCTCCTCGATCCCGAAATCCGGCACCTGGCGCGGGCTCGACGCGGACGCGGGAGCGGCGCTCTGCAGCTTCACGAGCCGGGCGAGCCGGGACTCCACGTCCTCGCGCCCGGGCTGGACCTTGTCGACCCGCTTGAGGATGGCGACGGCCTTGGCCACGAAGCCGTCGCCCGCGAACTCGTCGGCCAGGCCGATGAGGACGGGCACCGCCTCCGCCTCGCGCCCCGCCTGGACAAGCAGGTCTGCCAGCTGCAGCCGCATCTGCACGGGCGGGACCATCCGCCCCTGGAGCTGCGAGCGCAGCAGCTCGATGGTCTTCGCGCGCTTCTTGCGGGCGATGAGGTCGCCGATGTCGGCGTCGAGAGGGGTATTCAGCCAGTCGAGCGGCATCGCGCTTCCCTTCCCGGGGTCACCGCCGCGGCCTTGGGGCTGGGCTACGGGCTTCCGGTGAGGCTACGCGGGGGGGCCGGCGCGGTCAAGTTCGGGGAGGCTACGGCGCGAGCGACGGAGCCAGGCTGGCCGCGAGGCCCTCGGGGTAGGCGGCCAGGCCGCTGAGCCACGGGCGAGGCTGGTTGAAGACGAGCGGCGAGCCGTCGAGCGTGCGGACGCTTCCGCCGCCGGCGAGGACCAGGGCCACGCCCGCCGCCACGTCCCACTCGTGCTTGGGGGCGAGCGTCCAGGTGGCGTCCGCGCGCCCCGCCGCCACCAGCGCCATCTTGTACGCGATCGACCCCATCGGCCTCACCGTGAACGGCGCCCCGCGGTAGCGGTCCCAGTCGCCGCGGCCCACCTCGCTCACGGCCGGCATGCTGTTGCCATGGGTCCGCATGAACATCTCGACGTGCGAGGCGGCAAACGCCGTGGAACGCGCGCGCGTCAGCGAATCGATCTTGTCGTGATG
>DAINRN010000669.1:0-1985 GCA_036741815.1 Acidobacteriota bacterium | reverse complement strand
GGGGACGCGGCGGCGGCCATGACCGCAGTGGCGAGGACGGGTGCGCAGCGAAGGGCGGAGGTTCTCATGGGGTCTCCTTTGGCGCGGGGATTCTACCCGATGGGCGCGTGTGGACCACATAAGACCACATAATGATGTGTACGCACCGCGAAGGAGGGGCATGTCCGACATCAAGGTGATCGTGAGGGCCAATGGCCCCAATCGGATCGAGGGGGACGACATCCAGATCTTCGACGAGGCCGGCGTCCGCTACGGCCTGTCCGGCCGGACCGTGGTGTCGCTCTGCCGGTGCGGCCAATCGCAGAACAAGCCGTTCTGCGACGGGTCCCATGCGAAGGTGGGCTTCGTCGCCGAGTCCAAGGCCCGCGACCTGCCCCCGCCGGCGCCGAAGCCGCCGCAGACCTAGACCGGCATGAGCCCGCGGCGGAGCGGGATCCTGCTGCACCCGACGTCGCTGCCCGGGCGGTTCGGGATCGGCGAGCTGGGCCCGGAGGCCCACCGTTTCGCCGACTTCCTGGCCGACGCCGGCCAGAGGCTCTGGCAGGTCCTGCCTCTGGGCCCCACGGGATACGGCGACTCGCCGTACCAATGCTTCTCGGCCTTCGCCGGCAACCCGCTGCTGATCAGCCTGGAGGCCCTGGTCGCGGACGGCTGGCTGGACGACGCGGCCGTGCAGGGCGCGCCGGCGTTCCCCCGGGACAGCGTGGACTACGACGCGGTGGCCGCCTTCAAGCTCCCGCTGCTCGACCGCGCGTACCGCCGCTTCGAGTCCGGCGCCGAGCCCGCGGACCGGTCCGCGTTCGAGGATTTCTGCGAGGCCAACGCGTCCTGGCTCGACGATTACGCGCTGTACATGGCGGTCAAGGAAGCCCACGGCGGAGTCGAGTGGACGGAGTGGGACCCCGCCATCGCCCGGCGGCGGCCCGAGGCCCTCGCGCGCTGGCGCGACCAGGAGGCCGACGCGGTGCGGGCCCGCGAGTTCGGCCAGTACCTCTTCTTCCTCCAGTGGCAGCGCCTGAGGGACCGCTGCCGAGAGCGGGACGTCACGCTCATGGGCGACATCCCGATCTTCGTGGCGGGCGACAGCGCGGACGTCTGGTCGCACCCGCAACTGTTCCAGCTCGAGGAGGACGGCCGGCCGAAGGTGGTGGCCGGGGTGCCGCCGGATTACTTCAGCGCGACCGGACAGCTCTGGGGGAACCCGATCTACGACTGGGACGAGATGGCCCGCACCGGCTACGCGTGGTGGATCGATCGCCTCCGCGCCGCCCTGGGCCTGGTGGACCTCGTCCGCCTCGACCACTTCCGCGGCTTCGAGGCCTGCTGGGAGATACCGGCCGGCGAGGAGACCGCGGTCAACGGGCGCTGGGTGAAGGGCCCGGGCGCGGCGCTCTTCGATGCCCTGCGCGAGGCGCTGGGCGATCTGCCCATCGTGGCGGAGAACCTGGGCGTGATCACGCCCGAGGTGGAGGAGCTGCGCGAGCGCTTCGGCTTCCCGGGGATGGCGATACTCCAGTTCGCCTTCGGCCGCGACCCCGAGGCCGGGCAGTTCCAGCCCCACAACTATCCGCGCAACCGCGTCGTCTACACGGGGACCCACGACAACGACACCACGGTGGGATGGTGGACGAGCAGCGGCGCCGGCGACAGCACCCGCGCGGAGGACGAGGTCCGCGAGGAGCGCGCGCGCGCGCTCACGTACCTGGATGCGGAAGGCCGGCAGATCCACTGGGCCTTCATCCGGGCCGCCCTGGCCTCGGTGGCGGACACCGCGATCGTCCCTCTCCAGGACGTGCTGGGGCTGGGCAGCGAGGCCCGCATGAACCTGCCGGGCCGCGCGCACGGCAACTGGGGCTGGCGCTTCACCGCCGCAGCGCTGAGGCGATCGGAGAGCTTGAGGTGTCCGAGCCGCTGATCGAGAATCGCCTGCAGTCTGTCCGCAGCCGGAAACTCGATGCGGTGGAAGACACAGCGCCGGAGGAAGG
>DAINRN010000668.1:258-1985 GCA_036741815.1 Acidobacteriota bacterium | reverse complement strand
GCGATGAGGCGCAGGTCGGGGTGAGCCAGGGGGTCCAGGCTCACGACCCGCGAGACTGCGGCGTTGCGCAGGCGCGGCAGGATGGCCCCCACGGCCTCCGGCCGATAGTCCTCCGGTGTCAGCTCCGGCGGCCGCGGAACGAAGGACGTCAGGTCCTTCGCCTCGGGGCTCTCCACCCCGTCCAGGACGTTGGCGTAGGGCGCCAGCATCTGGCGGATGACGAAGAAGGACCAGAGCCCGCGCGCAGGGGTCGGCTCGGCGAGGAAGCGCCGGAAGGCCGGGCTCTGGTCGGGCCCGTAGGAAAAGACCCGTCCCCCGCCCAGGTCGTCGAGGCGCAGGGCCTTCATCTCCGGCACCGGGTCGAAGAGCGCCGCGGGGGCCTGCGGGTTCGTCCCGTAGCCGGCGCGGGCCAGGTCCGCCATCGCCATCGCGGCGACGAGGACGGCCGCGCGCGCCGGAGGCGCGCTTCCGCGGGAGACCGCCAGCGCGGCCAGGAGGCCCAGCACCGCCAGCCCCGCGCCGGTCGCCCCGCCCCAGCCGACGGCGGACGCCGCCGGCCGCGCCATGGCCGGGTCGACGTTCGCCCACCGTGCGGCCGCACCTTGCCACGCGGCGGCAGCCATGCCGAGGCACACCACACCGGCGGCCACCGCTGCGAGCGCGAAGCGCCGCCAGCCGGCGCCGGCGCGCAACCGGTCCACACCGAGGCCGGCGAGGAGGCAGACCACGACGTGGGGCAGGAGCACCGCCTTGACCGGGAACCGGAACGCGCGCGCAAGCGGCAGCGAAGTCAGGAGCGGCGCCAGCCCTCCGCGCACGCCGAGGGCGTACCACAGCCCTACGGCCATCGCGCCGAGCAGCACCCATCGCGTGCGCCGGTCGGGCGCGGGGGCGCCGGCGGCGGCCAGGGCGAGGGCGAGCGGGCCCAGGTAGAGGCTCAGGAAGTACGGGAAGCCCTTGGTGAAGAACGCACCGCCCCACCAGGACTCCGCCGGGTGGGCGAGCGAGCCGAAGAGGCCCGGGATCACCACCTGCAGGAGCGCCATGGGGTGGAGGTCGTTGCCCAGGGCGACCTCGCGCGCGAAGCCGGCCCCGCGCACGGTCTCTCCGACCAGGCCGAGGACGACGGCGACGGGGACGCCGGCCAGCCCGATGCCCAGCGCGACCGTCGCGGCCATGCGCTTCACCGCCGGCCATCCCGGGCGCGCGGCCCAGCCGAGGAGCGCGCCCAGCAGCACGGCCTGGAGGGTGAACTCCAGGGCCAGGGTCGTCAGGGACAGCGCGAGGGCGAGGGCGCCCCCCGGGACCGAACGTCCGCCCCGATCGCCGGCACGACGCACGCCACCGATCACGAGCGGCGCGAGCGCGAACGCCTGCAGGAAGACGTACAGGTTGAGCGAGGAGAGGGCCAGACCGCCGAGGGCATAGAGCGAGCCCGCGACGATCGCCGCCTTGCGGCTGGCGCCGAGCTCGCGGGCCAGCCAGTGAGCGGCGACGGCGGCCAGGGGAAAGTGGAGGGTCAGCAGCCAGGAGACGGCCGCCGGGCCCGGCCACAGGACGTGGAGCAGATCCAGCGGGTAGGCGGAGGGCAGGGCGAACGAGCCTTCCTGGATGTACGGGTTCCAGAACGGCCACCGCCCGGCCCGGAGCTCGCGGGCCTGGAACAGCCGGAGCGGGTAGAACGTCACGGTGAAGTCGCGGAAGTAGTAGGTGAGGTCGGGCCACAG
>DAINRN010000668.1:0-248 GCA_036741815.1 Acidobacteriota bacterium | reverse complement strand
AGTAGTACGTCCGCAGCGGCAGGAGCGCCGCCAGGTGCGGCAGAAGCGACGCCGCCGCGGCCGCGGCCATGGACCACGCGTCGCCCAGACCGCGGCGCGAAGCGTCCCTCTCTGCGGCCGGCGGGTCCATCAACCGGTGTCCCCGATGGCGGCACGCAGGCGGCGCACCGCAGCCTCGACGTCGGCGTCGGCCAGGACCGCGGACAGGACGGCGACGCCGTCGGCCCCCGCCTCGATCACCGCGCGCG
>DAINRN010000667.1:1777-1999 GCA_036741815.1 Acidobacteriota bacterium | reverse complement strand
GTTGCGGCCCGTTCCTTCCCCGCGCGCCCATACCCGGCAAGCGGATCCGGCTCCCGGCCTTTGCGGGTCACGTGCGCGGCCGTCCCTACCTGGACGCGGTCGAAGTCGTCGCCGGGACCGACGTGGATGCGTTGGAGAGCGGGTTCCGCGCGGGCAAGCTCGACGTCTTCCCCGGCGAGGAGGGTCCGTCCGCGCTCGCAGCCACGCTCATCCTGGCCCTCG
>DAINRN010000667.1:0-1767 GCA_036741815.1 Acidobacteriota bacterium | reverse complement strand
ACGGCGCCCTGGACCGCGCCGACATGGTCCGGCGCCTGCTGCCCGGCGGCGACCCCGTGCCCTCGTTGCTGGTGCCCGGACTGCTCCCGCCCATGGTCGCGTACACGAACGCCCGCGGCCCCGACCTGGGCGCTTCGGTGCGCATGGTCGTCGGGAGGGACGTTCCGCCGCTGATCAGCCAGCGGATCATGGCCTCGCTCGGGGCCGTGGGCCTGCGGGTAGAGGCCCGGGCGGTCGCCCCCGAGGAGGCGAGGACGGCGCGCGCCGCCGCCCGGCTCTTCCTCTGGTCGCCGGAGGTTGCCGAGGCGGGCCTGGCATTGCACGAGCTGGCCCGGCTGGCTCCGGGCGTGGCCGGCGTGGAAGAGGCCCTCGAGGCCGCGGGTCGGGAGCTGGACCTGGACCGCCGCCGGGCCCTCATCCACCGCGGCGAGGCCGCGCTGCGGGAAGAGAACCGGCTGATCCCGGTGGCTTCCGTGCCCGTCTCCTTCCGCGCGCGGCCCAGCGTCCACGACCTGCGCGTGGACCTGTCCGGGCGGCTGGTGCTGGAAGAAGCCTGGCGCGAGCCATGAAGGGCCCGCCGGCCCTGCGCGGCGGCCTGCGGGAGCGGCTGCTGAGCGCGTTCGTGCTGGTCAGCGTGCCTCCCGTCCTGCTCCTGGCCGCGGCCGTCACCTTCCTGATGGCGCGCAGCTTCGAGCGCACGTCGGCGCGGCGGCTCGAGTCCGGTCTCCGCGCCGCCCAGACCCGCCTGGCCGAGCTGCGCAGCCGGGCGGCCGCGCAGGTCACGCTGGTCGCCACTCAGGACCTCGCCACGACGACGCCCGCCGAGGAGGGCGACCTCCACCTGGCCGAATCGCTGGGCCAGAAGCGCGAGCTCGCGGCCCTCGAGATCGTGGACGCCGAAGGCAAGGTGGTCTCATCCCGCCATTGGCCCGCCGGCTATGCCCTCGAGGACCGGGACGGTGTCTTTCCCGGCGACCCGGCGTTCCGCGTCGAAAAGGTGGCGAGCGGACACGGGGCGTTGGAGCGCCTGGCCCTGATGCCGGCCCATCGGGGGAACTGGCGAGGAGCCCCCGTCACCGTCCGCGGGGGCCCGTTCCTCGACGGTGATTTCCCGGCCGACATCGCGGCCGCCGCCAACGCCGAGGTGGGCCTTCGCGACGAGGTCCGCGGGCGCTGGTTCGCGCCGCCGGAATCGCCGCTCGGGACCTGGACGGCGGGGCCCGGGGCGGCCTCCGGCCAGGTGGTCCTCGGGGGCACGCCGCATGCGTGGGCGAGTGCGGCCCTGGCCCCGGGGCTCTCGATCGTGGTGGCGATCCCGCGGACGGAGCTCGACGTGGCCACCGGCCACCTCAAGGGCGTGACGCTCGCCGTCTCGGGGGCCGCGCTCGTGGCGGCGATGGCCATGGCTCTGTGGCAGTCGGCCCGGATCGCCCGGCCGGTGCGGCGCGTGGCCGACGCAGCGCGGCGGGTGGCCGGCGGCGACCTCGACGGGTCCGTGCCCGCCGCGTCGCGCGACGAGGTCGGCGACCTGGCCCGGGCCTTCAACAGCATGACCGCGGAGCTTCGGGCCTCGCGCGAGCGGGTGGTGCAGGCCGAGCGCGTGGCCGCCTGGCGGGAGATGGCGCGCCGCCTGGCCCACGAGCTCAAGAACCCGCTCTTCCCCATCCAGCTCTCGATCGAGACCCTGCGGCGCACCCTCGACCAGCCGCCAAGGGGCCCGGCGGCGCCCGGCGTTGCCCGCCCCGACGATGCGGCGTTCGCGGCCCT
>DAINRN010000666.1:0-2026 GCA_036741815.1 Acidobacteriota bacterium | reverse complement strand
ACCGACGCGGCGCTCCTGGTGGAGGCGGGCGTCCACCTGCGGTTCGATCGCCTCGTGGTCGTGCACTGCCCGCCCGAGGAGCAGGTCCGGCGCTTGACGGAGCGCGACGGCCTCGACCTCCCGGCCGCGCGCGCCCGCATGGGCTCCCAGATGCCGGTGGACGAGAAGCGGCGGTTCGCGCACCTCGAGGTTGACGCTTCGGGCAGCGTCCGCGACACCGACCATGCCGCGGACCGCCTGGCCTTCGAGCTCCGCCGCCTGGCGCGCGAGCGTCCCGCCCGCGTCAAGGTCCCCCTCGAGCGGCGGCTGGCCGCGATGGTCACCGGTCCCTCACGCGGCCCGCGCGGCCTCGAGCGCGGTCAGGTCCTGGACGACATCGCCGCCGCGGGCGGCCTGGAGATGGAGCGCGTCGCGCGCCTGCTGGTCCCCCCCGCCGAGGGGCCCTGGTACCGCGCGGCGCGGCCGGACGCCGACGAGCCGGGGCCCGAGAGCCTCGCCGCGCCCCTCGTGCTCTGGTCGCTGTCCCGCGACGGGCCGGACGCCGAGTTCGTGGCCGCGGCCGCCGCTTCCCTGGCGCGGCTCACACATACGGACCCGGCCCGGATCGCGGGGGCTTGCCTCTACGCGCTAGCCCTGCAGGAGGCGATGGTTGCCGGTGCGGCGGAGGCGCTGGCGGCCTCGCTGCCGGCCTGGACCGCGCTGGCCCGTCGCTGGGCCGGGGCGGAGCCGCCGGCGGCAATCACGGCGGCGGTGGGCGCGGCGGCGCGCGCCGGGGCGGATCCCATGGCGGCGCGGGCGGACCCGCCCTCCGGCGAGCTGGCGGCGGGCCTCGTCGCCGCGACCATCGGCGTGCCGTCGTCCTCGGTTCCGTCCTCTCTCCTGGAGACACTGGCCGCCCTGGACGGCTTCTAGCGCGCGGAGGGCGGGCCCACGCGCTCCTCCACGAACGTGCTCCACTCGTGGCAGTGCGGGCAGCGCCAGAGCATGTCGTCCGCGCGGTAGCGGCACGAGGTGCACACGTGGGGGTCGCGGTAGAAGACGGACTCTTCGGCGGTGGCGAAGTATCGGTCCAGCGCCTCGCTCTGCAGGCCCAGCGCCCGCAGCGTCCGCCACATCTCGAGGTGCACGAGCAGGGCCTGCGGGTTCTGCTCCGCCGCCCGCAGCAGCAGCCCGTAGGCCTCCTCGTGGCGGCCCTCGCCGCGGAGGTGGCGGCCCAGGGCCAGGCGCGCCCGCCAGTCGCGCGGATCCTCACGGATGATCGTCTCGCAGAGGGCCACGAAGCGCGACGGCTCCCCGCACGCGGCGTACGCCCGGGCCAGGCGGTCGAACGCGAGGTACGCGCGCTCCGGAGCCACCTGGATGGCGTCCTCGAGGATGCCGGCCGCCTTGCGCGGGTCGCGTGCCTCCACGAGGTCGGCCAGCCCGCAGTAGGCGGGGAAGACCCGCCGGTCCAGCGACAGCGCGGTCTTGAAGGCCTTCTCGGCCGCGTCGTCGCGCCCGGCGGCGGCGGCCTCGCGGCCCATCTCGGCCTGGAGATAGCCGAGCACGAGCGTGGCGTCGGACTTGCGCAGGCGCGAGAGGCGGGTCTGGATCTCGTACGCGTCGCGCCAGTCCCGCTGCTCCTCGTGCAGCTTCTGCAGCCCGGCCAGCGCGTGGATGTTCTTGGGCTCCAGGTCCAGCACCTGGTTGAAGGCGCTGTCTGCGCGGTCGAGGAAGCCCGCCTTGCGGAAGTCGGTGCCGAGCGAGGCCAGGGCCTGCGCGCGCTCCGCGCGGCTGAGGTCGGCCCGGGCCAGCAGGCCCTGGTGGGTCTGGATGGCGCGCTCGACCTGCCCCTTCTCGCGCAACAGGTTGCCCAGGACCTGCAGCACCTCCACCGCGTCGGGGTCGTCGCGCGCGACCTTGGTCAGCTCGCTGATGGCGAGGTCCGTCTGGCCCGTGGTGGCGTAGTGGAGGCCCTGGGCGTAATGCGCGGAGTCCCGGTAGGCGGGCCGGTCGCGCCTGTCCCCCCGGCGCAGGGCGGCCGCCC
>DAINRN010000665.1:0-2028 GCA_036741815.1 Acidobacteriota bacterium | reverse complement strand
TGGTCCCGACCTACAACGAGCGGGAGAACATCGGCCCCCTGGTGCGCGGCATCCTGGAGCAGGGGCGGGACATCGACGTGTGGGTGGCCGACGACGGCAGCCCCGACGGCACAGCGGACGCCGTCCGCCAGGCCATGGCCGACCATCCCGGCCGCGTGGAGCTCCTCGACCGCGGAGAGAAGGGTGGGCGCGGGGCCGCCGTCATCGCCGCCTTCCGGAAGGGTCTCCAGGACCCACGCCGCTACGAGACCCTCTTCGAGATGGACGCCGACTTCTCCCACCACCCGCGCGAGATCCCGAAGTTCCTGGAGAAGCTCGAGACCCACGACATGGTCATCGGGTCGCGCTACATCCCCGGCGGCGGCACTTCGGAATGGGGCTTCTCGCGAGCCGTCCTGAGCTTCGTGGCCAACAAGTACGTGGCGCTCGTGGCCGGCGTCCCCATCCGCGACACCACCAGCGGCTACCGCGCCTACCGGCGGGAGGTGCTCGAGGCCACCGACTTCGACCGCATCAAGATCAAGGGCTACGCCGTCCACGGCGAGATGGCGTACCAGGCCTGGATCCACGGCTTCCGCCTGGGCGAGGTGCCCATCCACTTCAAGAACCGCGCGCGCGAGGCCAGCAAGCTCTCCGTCGA
The DNA here is from genome assembly GCA_036741815.1 of Acidobacteriota bacterium. Taxonomy (GTDB): domain Bacteria; phylum Acidobacteriota; class Vicinamibacteria; order Fen-336; family Fen-336; genus DAINRN01. Next base: position 1,388 of record DAINRN010000665.1, on the reverse strand, counting down.
GGAGATCTACATGGCCTTCGCCAACTTCGCCCTGCTGCGGTGGCGCTACGGGGTCCGTCCGCGCAAGCGCCGCGAGGAGGCCGGCGTCGTGACCCGGCCATGAACGTCCTCATGGTCACGTCGTCCTACCCCAAGTTCGCGGGGGACGTGACCGCGCCCTTCATCGAGTCCATCGCGCGCGGCGTGGCGGAGCGGGGCCACGCGGTGGACGTGCTGCTCCCCCACCACCCCGACCTGCGGCGCGACGGCGCCGAGCCGGTGCGCTTCCTCCCCTACCGCTACGCCCCCCGCGAGGAGTGGAACGTGTGGGGCTACGCGCAGAGCCTGCGCGCCGACGTGGGGGTGCGCCCTGCGGCCTGGCTCCTGGCCCCCCTCGCCGCGGGGGCCCTGCGCTCCGCGGTCTCCACGCGGCTGCGCGAGCGGCGATACGACGTGGTCCACGCGCACTGGCTGGTCCCCAACGCGGCGCTCATCGTGGACATCGTGAGGGCCCACCGGGCGCCGCTGGTGGTGAGCCTGCACGGCAGCGACGTCTTCCTCGCCGAGCGGCTCTTCGCGGCGCGAGTCCTGGGCCGCCGCGCGCTGCGCGAGGCGGGGGCCGTCACCGCCTGCAGCGGCGACCTGCGCGAGCGGGCGGTGAGGCTGGGCGCTCCGCCCGAGCGGACGCGCACCGTCCCCTACGGCGTCGATACCGCCGCCTTCTCGCCCGCCCACCCGGCCGCGGGCTGGCGCCGCCGGTTCGGCGTCCCGGAAGGGGCGGTGCTGGTCCTGGCCGTGGGCCGGCTGGTCGAGAAGAAGGGCTTCGCCGTGCTGGTGGAGGCGGCCGCGCAGGCGCCGCGCGTCCAGGTCGTGATCGTCGGGGACGGAGACCTGCGCGGCGAGCTCGAGCGGCGCGCGCGCGACCTCGGATCCCCCGTCACCTTCGTGGGGACCCTCCCGCGCGCCGACCTGGCGAGCGCCCTGGCCGACGCGGACGTCCTGGCCGTGCCTTCCGTGGTGGACCGGGCGGGCAACGTGGACGGCCTGCCCAACGCGCTGCTGGAAGGGCTGGCCACGGGCCGGGCGGTGGTGGCGAGCCGCGTGGCCGGGATACCCGACGTCGTCGAGGACGACGTCAACGGCCTCCTCGTGCCGCCCGGCGACGTCTCCGCCCTCGCCGCCGCCCTGCGCCGCCTTGCCGCCGAGCCCGAGACGCGGGCGCGGCTGGGGGGCGAGGCCCGCCGGCGGTGCGAGGACCGCCTGAGCTGGCGCGCGGCCGCGCGGGCCTTCGAAGAGAGCTATGCCCAGGCGGCAGCGCTGGACGCCCGTTAAGGGAACCGCCAACCGGGTCTACGATCCGAAGGAGCGCTGGCTCCTGGCGGGGGCGGACCTCGGAGGACGCGTGGTCG
>DAINRN010000664.1:0-2039 GCA_036741815.1 Acidobacteriota bacterium | reverse complement strand
CCACCTATGTGCTGGACCTCAAGCCGAGGCCGGAGCAGTCCTCGTCGGGGCTCTTCGCGGGGATACGCCTGTGGGTGGACAAGTCGCGGTCGATCCCCGTACAGACACGCTTGACGGAGCCCACCGGCGACCACACCACCATCCGCTTCACGGGGGTGGTGCTGAACGGGCCGGTCTCGCCGTCGGCCTTCGATCTCAAGCTCCCGAGCGGGGTGGAGGAGGTGCAGTGAGACGAGCTGGATTGAAGGCCGCCGCCGGGGCCATTGTCTGCGCGGGCCTCCTCGCGACGGGGGCCGCCGCCCAGGAGCCGGGCGGCGACCCCTCCGACCTCATCAACGCCCTCCTCGGCGGGCTCATGGGCGTCACCGACATGACGGCCGCGGAGCTGCAGGGGGAGGTGGCCGCTGCCGGCGGCATCCCGTTCCGCTCCGACGTGGGCATCGAGTACATGTCGCGCGCGGAGATGTCGCGATACCTGAAGGAAGTGCTGGACACGGAGTACCCCAGGGAGCGGGCGGAGGCGGACCAGCGGGCGCTGGTGGCCCTGGACCTCCTTCCCGCGGGCAGCGACCTGCGCGCGCTGCGCTCCCGGATCCTCGAGGACAACATCGTGGGCTTCTACGACGAGCGGCCGGGCAAGAAGCGCCTGTACGCCGTCAGCGAGGAGCGCCGCCTCACTCCCACCAACCAGCTCATCCTCTCGCACGAGCTGCGCCACGCGCTCCAGGACCAGTACGCGAATCTCCACGACATGCTGCCGGAGTCGGTGGGGGACTTCGACGACCGCCGGATCGCCTTCCTGAGCGTGCTGGAGGGCGATGCGACCCTGGTCATGGAGCGCTTCATGGTCCGCCGCCTGACGGGCGGGGACAAGGACGAGGACGTCGCCCCGCTCTCGATGCCCCCGCCGCCCATGCCCGACGTGCCGCCCGTGCTGCGCGACCAGCTGCTGCTGCCGTACTTCGCGGGTCGAGACTTCGCGCAGGCCGTGCAGAGGAAGGGCGGGTGGGACGCCCTCAGGCAAGCCTGGGGCCGGCCGCCGGAGTCCACGGAGCAGGTCCTGCACCCCGAGAAGTACGAGGCGGGGGAGGCGCCGCGCCCGGTGGACCTCTCCTACGCCCCGCCCGGCGCGCGCATGGTCAACGAAGGCGTGCTCGGCGAGGTCCTCATCAAGACCTTCCTGGGCGAGGGCGCGCCGGATGAGGCCGCGGCCGGCTGGGGCGGCGACCGCTATCGCGCCTGGGACGTCTCGGGCAAGACGCTCCTCGTGTGGCGGTCGGTGTGGGACGGGCCCGGCGACGGGCGGGAGTTCCTGACCGCCGCCGAGGCCCGCCTGGCCTCGGGACACGCCGCGGAGGGGACGCGGCGCGGCTTCCGCGTCTTCGCCTCGCCGCCCTGGCGCTACGCGATGGCGGAGCGCGCGGGGGGCGTGGACTTCATCTCCTCGGACGATGGACCGGCCTTCGAGGCCGCCCTGGCGGCGCTGGGCGGCTCTTGACAACCACGGGACCGGCCTCGATAATCCGCCGCGACTCTACCCCGACAGGATAGGACCCCAGGCGGCGCCGCGCGCGCCGGACAGGAGGGATGACATGGCCGCTCCGCCGCTGCCCCCGACGGGCTCGGGACCCACGGGCTCCACCAACCTCGGCGTGGCACCGAACGTCGGCGGCCTGCTGTGCTATGCGCCCTGCTGCATCGGACTCATTTTCTCGATCGTGGCGGTCATCGTGGAAAAGCAGAACCGCTTCCTCCGCTTCCACGCCTTCCAGGGCCTGCTCTTCCACGGCGCGCTCTTCGTCGTGGTGGTGGCCGTGCAGATCCTGCTGGTCCTCGTCGGCTTCGTGTCGGCCGGCCTCGCCCTCATCGGCCACATGCTCTGGCCCCTCGTGGCCCTCGGCATCTTCCTGAGGTCGATGCACAGTCGCCAGACCAACTTTACTTTCGAGGACACCCTCACCCAGATCGGCCTCGGCTACCCGTTCCTGTTCCTCCTCGCGTTTCGCTCGGTACGTGCGCAGTGGACGGCCCTGACGTTG
>DAINRN010000663.1:0-2044 GCA_036741815.1 Acidobacteriota bacterium | reverse complement strand
GAGGGAGGGGAGCCAGACCCCGACCCCCTCGGGCACGCACTTCTGCCCCAGGGCCGCAAGGGTCGGCTGCGGCCCCACCTCGAGGAAGACGTCGTGGCCGCGCTCGCGCAGGGCCACCACGCCATCGGCAAAACGAACCGCCTCCCGCGCGTGTCGACGCCAGTAGCCCGCCTCCGTCACCTCCCCCCGCGCCACGTCCCCGGTCACGTTCGATACCAGCGCGATGCGCGGTGCCGAGTAGCTCAATTCGCCCGCAACCCGCTGCAACTGGTCCAGCACCGGCTCCATCAACGCGGAGTGGAACGCGTGCGACACCGCGAGCCGCTTCGTCCGGATCCCCGTGCCCTCGAGCCCACGCGCCACCGACTCCACGGTCTCGCCCCTGCCCGAGATCACCACGTCTTCGGGACCATTGATGGCCGCGATCGACACCTCCGCCGGATCCAGCCGTGCCAGGGCTTCGCGTACCCGTGCCTCGCTCGCCTCTACCGCCCACATGGCGCCGCCCGCGGGCAGCGAGCCCATCAGCCGCCCACGCGCCGCCACCAGCCGGAGCCCGTCCTCCAGGGAAAACACCCCTGCCACGCACGCCGCCACGTACTCACCGATGCTGTGACCCATCACCGCCGAGGGCTCGATCCCCCAGCTCCGCCACAGCTCGCTGAGCGCCCACTCCAGCGCAAACAGCGCCGGCTGCGTGTACGCCGTCTCGTCCAGGGGCGACGACTCCCCTTCCTTCGGGTACAGCACCGACAACAGAGGCCGTTCCAGATGTGGCCGCAGTAGCTCCTCGCACCGCTCCAGCGCCTTGCGGAACGTCGGCTGCGTCTCGAACAGCGCCCGGCCCATCCCCGGGTACTGCGACCCTTGCCCCGTGAACAGGAACGCCACCTCCGCCCGCCGGCCACGCTCGACGCCGCCCGCCGTCAAGCCGCCGACCTGCTCCCCGCGCGCGAAGGCGCCCAGCGTCTCCGCCACCTCGCTGCCCGTAGCGCCCACCACCGCCAGGCGTCGGGAGAGGTGCGACCGCCCTGAGGCCGCCGTGAAGCAGACGTCCGCCAGTGACTCCGACGGCTGCGCCACCAGGTGCCGCTCATACCGGGCGGCCAGCTCCCGCAGCGCCGGCTCCGTCCGGGCCGACAGCGTCAGCACGTGCCGAGGACGCTCCGCCACCGCCGCTGGCTCCACCTCTCGCGGCGGCGCCTCCGCCACCACCACGTGCGCGTTGGTCCCGCTCACACCGAACGAGCTCACCCCCGCCACGCGCCGCTGACCGTCCGCCGCCCAAGGCAGCCGCTCCGTCGCCACCTTCACCGGAACCGTATCCCACGGGATGTGCGGGTTCGGCTCCTTGAAATGAAGATGCGCCGGTATCTCCTCGTGCTGCAGCGACAGCACCACCTTGATCAGACCCGCCACCCCCGCCGCCGCCTCCAGGTGCCCGATGTTCGTCTTCACCGACCCCACCCAAAGCGGACTCTCCCGGCTGTCCCCCAGCACCGCCCCCAGCGCCCCGATCTCGATGGGGTCCCCCAGCGAGGTCCCCGTGCCGTGCGCCTCCAGGTACCCGAGCTCCCCTGGCTTCACCCCCGCCGCCCGCAGCGCCTGCCGGATCAAAGCCTGCTGCGCCGGCCCGTTCGGCACCGTGAACCCGCTGCTCGCCCCGTCGTGATTCACCGCCGAGCCCAGCAGCACCGCCAGCACGTTGTCCCCGTCCGCCACCGCGTCCGAGAGCCGCTTCAGCACGACCACCCCGCAGCCCTCGCCCCGCACGTAGCCGTCCGCGGCCGCGTCGAACGTCTTGCACCGCCCGTCCGCCGCCAGCATCCGCGCCTGGCAGATCACCACGGTGGCATCGGGCGCCAGCATCAGGTTCACCCCGCCGGCCAGGGCCATGTCGCACTCGCCCCCCCGCAGGCTCTGGCAGGCCAGGTGCACCGCCACCAGGGACGACGAGCACGCCGTGTCCAGCGCCAGCGTCGGTCCCTGCAGCCCCAGGACGTACGACACCCGCCCGGCCATGGTGCTGAACGGATTGCCCGTT